>NZ_JAJSYW010000037.1:0-69424 GCF_036815005.1 Streptomyces sp. IBSBF 2435
GGTGCGGAGGGGGAGGGGCCGAAAGCGACCCGGGAGCGGGGCGACCGCTCCCGGGTCCGGGGGTGACATGCGCGCCGTCTGCCGTGGACGGCGGGCTAGATCTTGATCCCGCTCAGCATGCCGGCCAGGCTCGCGCCGCCCGCGGTGATGCTCGGAGCGATGGCGGTGCTCGCGAGGTAGAAGCCGAAGAGAGCGCTGACGATGCCGTGGGACACCTTCAGCCCGTCCTTGCGGAAGAACAGGAAGACGACGACGCCGAGCAGGACGACGCCGGAGATCGACAGGATCATTGCTTTCTCCTGGGTGCTGGGGACGGTCACCATGAGTTCTTCCAGAGTCACAAAAAGTCATGAATCCCGCTCGGTGGCAAATGGGTGATTTATAGATAATTTGGCCCACGAGGGTGGAAGCCCGGACGAGTCGGCCCGGATGCCGCCGCGCCCCCGCCCCGCCGCGCCACGGCCGATCCCGCCCGAACGAGTGAGCCGGCGTCCGCACGCCGTGCGGACGCCGGCTCCGGCAGGATGGCCGTGTGCAGCTCACCCCGATCACCTGGCCCCGGCTCGCCGAAGCCCTCGCCGACCGGATCACCGCGGCTCCGCCGCCCGCGGGCCCCTGGTGGCGCGTCGCGGTGGACGGTGCGCCCGCCGCCGGCACCGCCGACCTCGCGGACGCGCTGGCGGCCGCGCTGCCCGCGCTCGGTCACCCCGTGCTGAGGGTGCGCTCGGCCGGCTTCTGGCGGCCCGCCTCGCAGCGCCTGGAGTACGGGCACGAGGACGTGGACGCGTACTACCAGCTGTGGCTGGACACCGGCGCCCTGCGCCGCGAGGTGCTCGACCCGCTGGGACCCGGCGGCACCGGCCGCGCCCTGCCGTCGCTGCGCGACGCCGGCACCGACCGCTCCACCCGGGCGGAATATGTGACGCTGCCGCCCGGCGGCGTCCTCGTGCTGGACGGCCCGCTGCTGCTCGGCCAGGGCCTGCCGCTGGACCTGACGGTCCATCTGCGGCTGTCGCGGGCCGCGCTGGAGCGGCGTACGGAAGCGGCCGAGCGCTGGACGCTGCCCGCTTACGAGCGCTACGCCCGCGAGGCGCTGCCGGAGGAGAGCGCCGATGTCCTGGTGCGTGCCGACGACCCGCGGCACCCGGCCTGGACCGGCTGAGGGCAGGCGCGCCGTACCGGGACCGGCGCGGCAAACGGGTGCCGCGGCCCGGCCCCGACCGCCGCGGCAAACGGCGCCGCACCCCGGCCCGGACGGGCGCGGCAAACGGGCGCCGCGCCCGTTCCCGGAGTGGCTGAAGGCCCCGCCCCGCACCGGTTGGCGGCCCCTGGACGTCCCGCCTTGCCCTGGGGGTGCGCACGCCGCTAGCGTCCTCGAACACCATGACTGTCGCCACCGCGCCGCTGACCGCCGAGCACATACCCCTGGCCGTGCAGCGCTACGACCGCTGGTTCTCGCGCGCCCGGCTTCCCCCCTCCCAGCGGTCCTGGCTGGCGGACGGACCTGTGCGCGGCGACGAGTTGGTGGGCAAGCTGCACGCCGTGCCCGGCCTCGAATCCTGCCGCGCGCTGGACGGCGACGGCAATCTGATCGGCTACCTCGCCGCCCAGCCGGTCACCCTCGCCCCGGACGACCCGGCGGCGCTGCGCACCCACCCGCGCTCCGCCCTGGTCCCCTACGGCGGCCACGCGCTGCCCGGCGGCCGGGAGACCGAGGTGCTGCGCTCGCTGTACGCCCGGATCGCCGACCGGCTGGTCGCCGACCGCCGTCTGGTCCACTACGTACAGGTGCCGGCCGGCGAGATCGCCACCGCCCCCTGGTCCGACCTCGGCTTCGGGCGCGAGCTGGTGCACGGCCTGATGGCGGTCAAGGCCAGGGGCCGCCAGCCGCGCGGCGTCGACGGCCTCGGCATCCGCCGGGCCGGCCCCGGCGACCTGCCGCAGATCGGCCGGATGGCCGCCGAGTCCTCCCGGCGGCAGCGCGAGTCGGCGATGTTCCAGCCGCAGCCGGAGGGCGCGCTCGCCGCGCTGCGGCTGCACTACGCCGACGCGCTCGCCGACCCGCGCTGCGGCGCCTGGATCGCGTCCCGCAGGGGCGAGGAGATCGCCATGGTGCTGGTCGTCCCGGCCGTCGCCGACCCGGTGACACCCGAAGCCTGCGTCGAACTCGCCGAGGCGTACGTGGCGCCCGCCGCGCGCGGCGAGGGCATCAGCCGGGTGCTGCTGGCCACCGCGCTGGCCTGGGCCTACGACGGCGGCCACCGCTACATGTCGGCCCGCTGGCACTCCGCCTCCCCGCTGGCCGCCGGACACTGGCCCGCGGTCGGCTTCCGGCCGGTGGGCTACCGGCTCAGCAGGACGCTGGACGCGCGGATCGGCGGAGCGCCGGGCAGCTACTGACGGGCGGACCGGCGCCCTGTCGGCCGCGACTCAGGGCACATCCGAAACGGCCGTACATATCCGGCATTTCACGGTGATGCGGGTCACCTCCGGCTCGTCGTGTGACCGGCGTCATGGTGTGAACACGGTCCGGCTTCCCCGGACCACCCGCTGTTCACGGCGCGGCCCGTTTCTCACCCCGCGCACCCCGCCGCTCGACCCGCCGTGACCGGCGCGCACACGTACCGGTGCGCGCGGATGGCGAGGAGTAACCACCGGTACGGGCGGAATGGTGCGGCATGCCGCGTTTGGTTGCCCGCCGCTCGGGGCGTCGTCTAGCTTCGCCCTACCGCGGGCCGGACGTCCGCGAGATCCGCCGGGCGGAACGCCGAATCCTGCCGCCGCCCGGTCACCGGAACAGCCGAGCATTCAGGGCAGGAGCGGGGGACCCAGGCAAGCCGCCGTCCGGGAGGACCCGGACGGCTCGGGGTGAAGCCGCACTGCCGTACGCGCGCCGCACAGCGCGACCACGGCGGACCGCGGCCGGGCATCTCCTGCCCGAACCCGACAGCTCACCTCGCAGGCGTAGGAGAGGAAATCCCCCATGCCCGCAAAGGGACAGCACCGCAAGCCCCGCTCACTCAACCGCCTCACCCGCGTGTGCATCGCCGCGGGCACCGGAGGCGTCGCCCTCGTGGTGCCGCTGGTCGGCGTCGCCCACGCGTCGGCCGCCGAGCCGGCCAAGGCGCCGGCCGTGTCCGCCAAGGCCCAGCAGTACACCGTGGTCCCCGGCGACACGCTGGCGAAGATCGCCGCCGCCCACCACGTCAAGGGCGGCTGGAAGCCGCTCTACGAGGCCAACAAGAAGGTCATCGGCGCCAACCCCGGCCTGATCCGGCCCGGCCTGCACCTCACGCTGAACACCGCCCCGGTCAAGGCCGCCCCGGCCCCGGCGGCGAAGACCGCGTCCGCCCCGGCTGCGAAGGCGGCGCCCGCCGCCGTGAAGGCCGCAAGCTCCACCGCCTACAGCAAGCCGGTCGGCGACGCCGCGATCGGTACGCAGTACCACGCCGAAGGCTCCAACTGGTCCTCCGGCTACCACACCGGTGTCGACTTCCTGGTCAACAGCGACACCCCGGTCCACTCGGTGGCCGCGGGCACCGTGGTGCACGCCGGCGCGGACGGCGCCTACGGCAACGACGTGATCATCCAGCACGCCGACGGCAAGTACACCCTGTACGGGCACCTGACCGACCCGGTGGTCTCGGTCGGCCAGACCGTCACCTCCGGCCAGGAGATCGGCATCTCCGGCGCGACCGGCAACGTCACCGGGCCGCACCTGCACTTCGAGGTGCGCACCACCCCGGACTACGGCTCCGACATCGACCCGGTCGCCTACCTCGCGGCGCACGGCGTCACCGTCTGACCCTCCGGCGCGCCCCCCGAGAACGTGCCCGCCCGGATTCCATCCCCGGGCGGGCACCGCCTTTTCCCCGGCCGCTCCCCGGCATCCTTCGGTCCCGGCTACCCGAACATCCCGGCCAGCTCGCCGCGCGAGACCACACCGAGCTTCGGATACGCCTTGTAGAGGTGGTAGCCGACCGTCCGCGGACTGAGGAACAGCCGGGCCGCGATGTCCTTGTTCGACAGGCCCTCCGCGGCCAGCCGCACGATCTGCGACTCCTGCGGGGTGAGCCCCGCCGCCGCGTCCACCGGGCCGCCGTCCCCGGCCGCCTCCGGCACCGTGCCGCCCGCCGCGCCCAGCTCACCGCGCGCCCGGTCCGCCCACGGGTGCGCGCCGAGCCGCTCGAAGGTGTCCAGGGCACCGCGCAGCCGCACCCGGGCCTCGTTCTTGCGCCGCGCCCGCCGCAGCCACTCCCCGTACAGCAGCTCGGTGCGGGCCGACTCCATGGCACGCCGGTGCGGGTCGTGCGCCGCCAGCGCCTCGTGGAAGTACGCCTCCGCGCCGGTATCCGGCGCCCGCAGCGCCCGGCAGCGGGCCACCAGCGCCGCCGCCCACTCCTGGCGGGACCGCGCCGCCCATGCCTCGAACCGGGCGAAGGACGCGTCCGCCCGCCCGGGCTCGCCGACCCGGACCGCGGCCTCCACCAGGTCGGGCACACTGCGGGTCGCGCAGATGTGGTGGCGCACCGACTCCTCGCCGAGCAGCGCGAGCCGGTCCAGCGCCGCCCGGGCGCGGCCGAGCCCCAGGTCCAGCAGGCCCTGGGACCAGTACGCCCAGGGCGCGCCCGGTGCCATCGCCGTACCCGAGCCGCCCGCGAGGGCCGCGTCCACCATGCGGCGGCAGCCGTCCTCGTCACCGCGCAGCGCGGCGATGTGCGCCAGGGCGCTGCTCAGCTGGCTCACCCACTGCCGCTGGCCGGTGTCCGCCGCGATCCGCAGCCCCTCCGCGGCGGTCGCCGCGGCGTCGCCGTAGCGGCCGTCGAAGATCTCCGCCTCCGCGCGGAAGAACATGATCGTGGTGAGCCGCCCCACCCCGCCGCTCTCCCGGCTCTCCGCGGCCAGCGCCGTGGTCAGCTCGTGCGACTGGGCGTCCTGGCCGAGGGTGAGGCCCACCCCGCACAGCATCACCAGGTCCCGCGGGTCCACCCGCCCGCCGTGCGCCGCCCGCGCCGCCGCGGCGGCCTCGCCGACGGCCGGCGGCACCCGGCCGGCGGCGCCCCGGCCCAGCGCGCCGGTCAGGAAGCCGGCGACCGGCAGGATCGGGGCGCCGGCGGGCAGCCGCAGCGCCGCCAGCCGCTCGACGGTGTCGGCGACCTCCTCCGCGCCGAGATACCACGCGGTGTGCGTGGCCTGCACCAGCATCCGCGCCGCCCGCGCCGGATCGGTCCCGGCGACCAGCGCGGCGCCCTCGATGAGCACCCGGTGCGCCCCGGGGAAGTCGCCCTCCCAGAAGCCGGCCAGCCCCCGTACGTGCAAGGCCCGCGCCGCCGCCTGTCCGGTGGGGTCCGCGCCGGGGGCGGCCGCCGCGCGGGCGGCCTCCTCCGCGAAGGTGCGGGCACGCGGGATCTCGCCCGCCTCCGAGGCGGACTCCGCCGCCAGCAGCAGCCGGCGCAGCCGGGCGCCCGGGTCGGTGCTCAGGCGTGCGGCACGGTCGTAGGCGGCGGCTGCCGCGGTGTGCCCGCTGCGTTCCCTGGCGCGGCCCGCGGTCTGTTCGAGCGCGGTCGCCACCTCCTCGTCGGGGCCGGTCGCGGCGGCGGCCAGGTGCCAGGCCCGGTGGTCCGGGTCGCGCCGCGGGTCGGCGGCGCGGGCCAGGGCGCGGTGGGCGGCGAGGCGTTCGGGCAGCGCGGCCCGCTGGTGGATCGCGGCCCGCACCAGCGGGTGGCGGAACCGCAGCGCGGTGCCGTCCACCGTGACGAGCCCGTTGTCCTGCGCGGGCGGCAGGTCCGCGACGCCCGCGCCCAGATCGGCCGCGGCCCGCAGGATCGTGCCCAGCTCGCCGGTGTGGTCGGCGGCGGCCACCAGCAGCAGCGTCCGGGTGGCCCGCGGCAGATGGCTGACCCGGCCGTGGAAGGCCAGTTGCAGCCGGCTGGTCAGCGGCAGCGTCCCCGCCGAAGCCGCGCCCGCGTCCGTACCGCGCAGGCCGACCGGAAGTTCGAGCAGCGCCAGCGGATTGCCCTGCGCCTCGGCGAGCACCCGGCGCCGTACCGGCTCCGCGAGCGGCCCCGCCCGGTCGGCGAGCAGCGCGCCGGCCGCGGCCTCGTCCAGCGCGGCCGGGCGCAGCTCGGGCAGCCCGGGCGCGGTGAAGGCGCCCTCGCCGTCCCGTGCGGCGAAGACCATCGCGATGCCTTCCGCGTCCAGCCGCCGGGCGGCGAACAGCAGCGCGTCGGTGGACGCCCGGTCCAGCCACTGGGCATCGTCCACCACACACAGCAGCGGCGCGTCCCCCGCGTGCTCCGACAGCAGCGACAGCACCGCGAGCCCGACGAACATCGGCTCGCCCGCCCCCTCGGTCGCCAGCCCGAACGCGGCCCGCAGCGCCCGCCGTTGCGGCTCGGGCAGCGCGTCCAGCGACCCCAGCGCGGTACGCAGCAGCAACTGGATTCCGGCGAAAGGGAGTTCGGCCTCGAATTCGACGCCCGAGCCGCGTACCACCGTCATCGGGCCGGCCGCGGCCACCGCATGTTCGAGCAGCGCGGTCTTGCCGATCCCGGCCTCCCCGCGCAGCACCAGCACCCCGCTGCGCCCGGCCCGCGCGTCGTCGAGCAGGGCACGCAGCGCCGCGGCCTCCCCGTCCCGTCCGTGCAGCATGCCCAGCACGCTAACCGATCGGCCCGCCGCGGTCCGCCCCGGCGAGCCCCCGCCGGATCGCCGGCTCCACCGGTGTGTACGCCCCGTCGGCCCGCTCCAGCTCCAGCGGCGCCGCCGGACAGAGCGGCGGCTGCGCCGGGAAGCGCGGCCTGGTGCCGTGGTCGGGCAGCGCCGCGCACTCCTGTGCGGTCGCCGCAGGGAAGGCGCCCTCGATCTTCACGAAGCCGTCCCGCAGGAAGGCCTCCGTCATCGCCGTACCTGCGGCCGTATCGTGCGCCTGGTCCTCAGGTCCGATCACCACCCGCCCCGGACACCTGCGGCCACCGGATTTCCGCCCCGCGTCCGCCCGCCGCGCCGCCGGTCGCGGGGTCGTACGCGGGCGGCCCTGCCGGTCAGCCGCCGGTGGGAACGGTGGACTGCACCTGGCGCAGGAAGGCCGCGTTGTCCGGCGTCCTGCGCAGCTTGTCCAGCAGTACGTCCAGGCCGGACTGCGCGTCCCGGCCGTGCAGCACCTGCCGCAGCCCGCGGATCACGGACAATTCACCGGCCGGCAGCAGGAGTTCCTCGCGCCGGGTGCCGGAGGCGGTCACGTCCACCGCGGGGAAGATCCGCCGCTCGGCCAGCGAACGGTCCAGGTGCAGCTCCATGTTGCCGGTGCCCTTCAACTCCTCGTAGAAGAAGTTGTCGGCCCGTGACCCGGTGTCCACCAGCGCGGTCGCCAGGATGGTCAGCGACCCGCCCTCCTCGGACAGCCGCGCCGCCCCGAACAGCCGCTTCGGCGCCAGCAGCGCGGCGGCGTCCACACCGCCGGACAGCGTACGGCCGCTGCTCGCGCCCGCCGTGTTGTGCGCCCGGCACAGCCGGGTCAGCGAGTCCAGCAGGATCACCACGTCCTGCCCCAGCTCCACCAGCCGCTTGGCCCGCTCCACCGCCAGCTCGGCCAGCGCGATGTGCTCCTTCGCGGGCCGGTCGAAGGTCGAGGAGAGCACCTCGCCGCGCACACCGCGCCGCATGTCGGTGACCTCTTCCGGGCGTTCGTCCAGCAGCACCACCATCAGGTGGCACTCCGGGTGGTTGGCGGCGATCGCCGCCGCGATGTTCTGCAGCAGGATGGTCTTGCCCGCCTTCGGCGGGGCCACGATCAGACCGCGCTGGCCCTTGCCGACCGGCGAGACCAGGTCCATCAGCCGGCCGGACAGCGCGCCCGAGCCCTTGAGCAGCGGGCTCTCCAGCCGCAGCCGCTCCCGGGGGTGAAGCGGCGTCAGGTCCGCGAAGTGCGGCCGGCCGTACCGGGCCGGCACACCGTTGACCAGCGTGACGTCGCCGAGGACGCCGGGCCGCAGGGCCGTGCCCTCCACCAGGTCCCCCCGGCGCAGGCCCGCCCTGCGGATCTGCGCCGCGGAGATCTGGACGTCGCCGGGGGCCGCGTGCCACCCGGAGGTGCGCAGGCGGCCCTGGCCGCCGGCGCCCTGGATGTCGAGGACACCCGCCACGCGGGCGGATGTCTGCGGCCGTACGTCCGGCCGCTCAAGGATGTCGGTCATGAAAAGTCGTCCTTTCGCGGACGGAAGAAGAAGAGGGGAAAGCGGGTGTGCGGCGCGAGCGGACTCGTCACGCTCCGCGACCGCGGACGTCACCCGGTGGCCCGGGCCGCGGCATCTCGCCACGGCGCTGGGGGCGAACCGGCGCACATCACTGGGTGTGGGGCTATGGGGGACCGCACTCTCAGGATTGCGGAGAAGAACCACCGGGCCGGACAGGATTGCCGACGGGCGATGGGATTTCGGAACCAGCACCGGCGCCGCTGACAAGAGGGCGCAGACATGTGCTACTCGAACTGTAGCACGCGATCCTTGGCGGTCGGGGCGGCGCCGGGCGGTCCGCCGTCACCGGTTCCGGCCGCCGCCGGTCCTGCGCCGCAGCAGCAGCACGGAGCCGGCCGCCAGCACGGCCAGACCGCCGCCCACGTACCAGGCCCGCGCCGAGGCGTTCGAGGAGTGCGCGGCGGGCGCGGGCGCCGGGCGCGGGTGCCGCTGGGCGGGCGCCGGGGCCCGCGCGGGGACGCCCGCCAGGTGGTACGCGGTCGGCGCGGCGTTCAGCGTGCCCACGGAGGCGGTGTGCCCCGCGGCGGCGAAGCCCCAGTCGAGCAGCTTGCCCGCCTCCGTGTAGACCGCCTGCGGCACGCCCGACTGCGGGTTCATCACGGTGACGATCAGCGTCCTGCCCTGCCGGGTCGCGGCGGCGACCAGGGTGTTGCCCGCGTTGCTGGTGTAGCCGTTCTTCACCCCGATCAGCCCCTCGTACGGGTGGACGCCGCCCGCGCCGGTCAGCAGCCGGTTGGTGTTCTGGATGCCGAACGACTTCACGAACACGCCGTGCGCGTCGTAGCCGCCGGGGAATTGCGCGGACGCCGTCGAGGCGTAGGCGGCGAAGTCGCGGTTGCCCAGGCCCGCGCGGGCGAACAGCGCCAGGTCGTAGGCGGACGAGACCTGGCCGGGGTTGTCGTAGCCGTCGGGGGAGACGACATGCGTGTCGTCGGCGCCCAGCATCCGCGCCTTGGCCTGCATCTGAGCCACCGTCTGCGACACCGAGCCGTTCATGTGCGCCAGGACGTGCACCGCGTCGTTGCCCGACGCGAGGAAGACGCCGCGCCACAGGTCGGCGACGGTGTACGTCTGCCCGGCCTGCACACCGACCATGCTGCTGCCCGCGCCGATGCCGGTCAGGTCGTGATCGGTGACCGTATGGGCCTGGTCGGCGGGGAAGCGGGGGAGCACCGTCACCGCGAAGAGCGTCTTGAGCGTGGAGGCGGGCGGAAGCCGGCGGTGCGCGTTCTTCGCGGCGAGGACCTGGCCGGTCCTGGCGTCGGAGACGGTCCACGACAGGGCGGAGATGCCGGAGGGCAGTTCGGGGGCGCCGTCCTCGCGGTCCACATGCACGCCGGGCTCGGCGAGCAGCGCCCCGCCGGCCTGCGCGGCCGGGCCCCCGTCCGCGGCCTGGGTCGGCGCCGCGAGCACCCCCAGGCAGCACGCCGCCCCGAACACGGCGGCGACGCGGCGGCGGACGCGGGCGGCTGCGCGGCGGTTGCTCATACGCTCACCGTATGAACGCGGTCAGCTCGCGGGCGCGGTGACGAGGCCCATCCGGGCCAGGCTTGCCACCCCCGGGTGAACGACCTCTGCTCCGACCAGCCGATCCCCTCCGGGGGCGCGCGAGTCTGTACCGCACCCCTGCCGCGCGAGGGCGCCCCTCCCGAGGGCACGACCCGTCCGCGGCCCCACCGTGCCCCGGCCAGGGGCGCGGGGAACGGCGCGGGCAGCCCACCGTCGGCGGTTGGTCCGGATCGGACCGGTCCGCCCCGCCGGGCCGTTGGCGACCCGAGCGCAGGTGGGGACCGGCCGCGCCGTTCCCCGCATCCCTGGGGGTTGGCCTCCGCGGCGGGGAACCGCCTGGGGGTTGGCCTCTCCGGAGGAGGAAGCCGGGCTCAGCCGGTAGCCGGCCCGGGGTGTACGGAACCCTCTGCGGGATGCAGGGAGAGGACGCCGGCCAGAAGCCGGTAGGAGTCGAGCAGCCGACGGCGGTCATACGTACTGGTCGTCACCAGGAATTCATCCGCCCCGCTGCGCCCGAGCAGCGAGGAGAGAGCCGCCGCCACCTCCCCCGGAGCACCGTGCACCTGCCCGGCCAGCGCCGCGTCGAAGCGGCCCCGCTCCGCGGCGGTCATCGTCCTCGCCTCGATCGCCTCGGCCGGCGCGAGCGGGGGGAAGACGCCGTGGGTGCGCGAGTACGCCGTCGACCAGGCCTCGGGGATCAGCATGCGGCGGGCCTCAGCGGCCGAGGGCGCGACCGCGACCGTACCGGAGAGCACGACGTGGGGCGCGTCCGCCCAGGCCGAGGGGCGGAAGGCGGCCCGGTAGCGGTCGACCGCCCGCAGCATCGCGTCCTCGCCGCGGATACCGCCGATGACCAGCGGCAGCCCCAGCTCCGCCGCGAGGTCCGCGCCGCTGCCGGTGGCCAGCAGGAAGGGCGCCGGGCGCAGCCCTTCCGCGGGCCACGCGCGCACCCGCGGGTGCGCGTCCCGGTCGCCGGTGAACCAGCCGAGCAGCTCGGTCAGCTGCTCCCCGAACGACCCCGCCGCGTCCTTGCCGCGCCCCAGCGCCCGCCGGACGTCGTCGGTGAAGCCGACCGAGCGGCCGAGGCCCATGTCGATGCGGCCGGGGAAGAGCGATTCGAGTACGCCGAACTGCTCGGCCACGACCAGTGGTTGGTGATTGGGCAGCATCACCCCGCCCGTACCGACCCGGATCCGCGAGGTGGCCGCGGCGACCGCGGCGGCCAGGACCGTGGGCGCGGAGCCGGCCACCCCCGGCACCCCGTGGTGCTCGGCGACCCAGAAGCGGTGAAAGCCCATGGCCTCGGCCTCGCGGGCGAGGGCCACCGTGTCGCGCAGCGCCCGCGGGGCGTCCTCGCCCTCCCGGACCCTCGACCGGTCGAGGACCGAGAACGGCGTGTCGCGCAGTACGGAACTCACCCTCGTTCCAACGCCCACGCCCGCCGGTGATTCCCGGACGCCCGCGGCCGTACGGGGGCGCACACGTGCTGTGCGCCCTTGTGGTGCGCCCGGGCCGGGCCTAATCTGTGGCGCGCCCGGCCAATCGGGCATACGGCAGCCCGGGTCGCGGAGCGCGGCGCCGGGCCGGTCCTGGGGAAGGACTCGTGCTATGCCCTTACGCGGTCGTCACCGCCGTTATCGCCCGAGCCGGGTCTCCCAGGCCTCACTGACCGTCACCGCGGGCGGCGCGGGCCTCGCGCTCCCGCTGATCGGCCTGAGCAGCGCGCACGCGGAATCGGCGGGCGTGTGGGACAAGGTCGCCAACTGCGAGTCGTCGGGCAACTGGCACGTCAACACCGGCAACGGCTACTACGGCGGCCTGCAGTTCACCACCTCCACCTGGAAGTCCTTCGGCGGCGGCAGCTACGCGTCCCGCGCGGACCTCGCCACGAAGAACCAGCAGATAGCGGTGGCCGAGAAGGTGCTGCGCAGCCAGGGCCCCGGCGCCTGGCCGGTCTGCTCGATACGGGCCGGGCTCACCCGGCAGGCGGCCACGGCGTCGCACGCCGTGCACGTGCCGGCGGCGAAGATCAAGCCCGTGGCGAAGAAGCACACCACCGCGGCGAAGGCCCCCGCCAAGGCCCCGGCGAGGACTCCCGCCAAGGCGCCGGCGAAGGCGCAGGCCGAAGCGCCGGCCCGCCCGGCGGCGCACGACCGCTACACGGTCGCCTCCGGCGACACGCTGTCGGGGATCGCCGCCGACCAGCACGTCAGGGGCGGCTGGCCGCGGCTCTACGCCGACAACCGCTCGGTCGTCGGCAGCGACCCCGACCTGATCATTCCGGGCCAGCGTCTCGCCCTGACCGCCCCGCCGGCCGCGCCCGCGAAGGCCGCGCCGAAGCCGGCGCCCAAGGCGGCCCCGAAGCCCAAGGCCGCCCCGAAGAAGACCGTCACCCCCGCCTCGGCCCACACCAAGCCCGTCGCCGCCCCGCACACCGGCTACACCCTGCCGGTGCACGCCAAGCTCGGGACGCCGTACGACGCGTCCGGCAGCCACTGGGCCAGCGGCCACCACACCGGTATGGACTTCCTGGTCCCGACCGGCACCGCCGTGCACTCGGTCGCCGCGGGCAAGGTCGTCACGGCCGGCTGGGGCGGCTCGTACGGCTACCAGGTGGTGATCCTGCACGCGGACGGGCACTACAGCCAGTACGGCCACCTGTCGCAGATCTCGGTCAAGGCCGGCCAGCACGTCACCGAGGGCCAGCGGATCGCGCGGTCCGGCTCGACCGGGAATGTCACCGGGCCGCATCTGCACTTCGAGATCAGGACGGGCCCGGTCTACGGCGACGACATCGACCCGCTGCGGTATCTGCGCGCCCACGGCGTCCCGGTCTGACCGCCGGGCGTCCTGGCGACTGCCGGGCGTCCCGGGCCGGCCGTAGGGTCCGCTCAAGGCGCTCAAGGCGCTCAAGGCGCTCAAGGCGTTCAGGCGCTCAGCGGCGGCAGCGGCCGGGACAGCCCCGGCCGTAAGGTCGTCGCCCGGGTGACCCTCCCACGGCGGCGGGGCGCGCGGCCGTATGCCCCGGCCGCGCGCCGCCGTAGGCTACGGCCGGGCCGTGGGGACGTTGTCGTGCACCTCGACCGGGTCGGTCACCGCGACCGGTTCGAGGATCTGCTCGATCTTCGCCATGACCTCGGCGTCGATCCGGACGCCGGACGCCTTGGCGTTCTCCGCGACCTGCTCGGGGCGGGACGCGCCGACGATGGCGGCCGAGACATTGGGGTTCTGCAGCACCCAGGCCACCGCGAGCTGCGCGAGTGAGAGGCCCGCGTCGGCGGCCAGCGGCTTGAGCTCCTGGACCCGGGCCAGCAGATCGTCCCGCATCCAGCGGTTGATCATGTTGGCGCCGCCCTTGTCGTCGGTGGCCCGCGAGCCCTCCGGCGGCTGCTGGCCCGGCAGGTACTTGCCGGTGAGCACGCCCTGCGCGATCGGCGAGAACACGACCTGGCCGAGGCCCAGCTCCTCCGAGGCCGGCACGACCTCGCCCTCGATGATCCGCCACAGCGCTGAATACTGCGGCTGGTTGGACACCAGCGGGACCCGCAGCTCGCGCGCCAGCGCGTGGCCGCGGCGGATCTGGTCCGCGGTCCACTCCGACACGCCGATGTAGTGCGCCTTACCGGAGTGCACGACGTCGGCGAAGGCCTCCATCGTCTCTTCGAGCGGGGTGAACCGGTCGTAGCGGTGGGCCTGGTAGACGTCGACGTGGTCGGTCTGGAGCCGTCGCAGCGAGTTGTCGATCGACTCCATGATGTGCTTGCGCGACAGGCCCCGGTCGTTGCGACCGGGGCCTGTGGGCCAGAAGACCTTGGTGAGGATCTCCAGGCCTTCGCGGCGCTCACCCTTCAGCGCCCTGCCGAGTACGGACTCCGCGCGGGTCTGCGCGTAGACGTCGGCGGTGTCGAAGGTGGTGATGCCGACGTCCAGCGCGGCGCGTACGCACGCGGTGGCCGCGTCCTCCTCCACCTGGGAGCCGTGGGTGAGCCAGTTTCCGTAGGCGATCTCGCTGACGATCAGGCCGCTGCGGCCGAGGTGACGGTATTCCATGGTCCTGGACCTTAATCAATCGTCGCCCCGGCACGCGGAGAAGGCGCCTCAGGAGGTGTAGGCCTCCAGCTCGGAGAGCTGGGCTGCCGGCCAGCCGGTGTTGCCGGTGACGGTGAGCCGCAGGTAGCGGGTGCTGGTGGGGGTCAGGGTGATGGTGGCGGTGTTGCCGGTGGCCGGGTTGAGGGTGTAGCCGGCCGAGTTCTTCAGGGTGGTCCAGGTGCTGTTGTTGGTGGAGCCGAGCACGGAGAGGGTCTCGGTGCGGGTGGCCCAGGCGGTGGCCGGGGGCAGTTTGACCACGACGCGGCCGACGGTCCTGGCCGCGCCGAGGTCGACGGTGATCGACTGCGGGAAGGCGTTGTTGGTGCTCTCCCAGTAGCTGTTGGCGTTGCCGTCGACCGCGTTGCCCGCGGTGTAGACGTCGGCGTGGCCGGTGTCGCTGACCGGACGGCCCAGCGCCAGGTTGCTGTTGGCCGGCGGGGGCGTGGTCGTACCGCCCGTGGTGCCGCCCGCCGTGCTGCCGGGGCCGCTGCCGGGCTGCGGCCAGCTGTTGCAGTCGCCCCAGGTGCCGTCCCAACCGCTGTTCCCCGCGCCCTTGTTGATGGTGAAGGCGGGCAGGTTCGCCGGGTAGGAGCAGTTGTAGACGCCGGTCGCGCCGGTGCTGGTGGCCGTCACGTTGCTGATCGACGCGGAGCCCGGGGTCTCGGCCTGCACCACGACGGTGCCGGTGCCGGACGCGGTCGCGCCGCTGATCGTCACGCCGCTGACCTGGTAGCCGTGGCCGCCGCCGGAGACGAACTCGAAGTCGCTGTACGGGCTGTCGATGAAGGTGGTGTTGCTGATCCGCACATCGTTGCTGATGGCGTAGTCGTAGGAGTCGACCCGCAGCGCACCCATCGGGTGGCCCCAGTTGGGGTTCAGCGCGCCGGTGCGGATCAGGGTGTTGCCGGAGACGGTGACCGTGCCCGACAACGGGTTGAACGGCTGCAGGAAGGCCTGGTTGGAGATCGCGATGCCGCTGCCGAGCGCGTTGGTGTCGGCGATGACGTTGTTGGAGGCGGTGTTGTTGCTGCCGCCGTAGATCGCGATGCCGTTGGCCAGGTTGGGCTGCACGATGGTGTTGCCGGTGAAGGAGTTGCCGGTGTCGGGCGAGCCCAGCGACCACATGGCGAGCGAGTCGTCACCCTGGTTGCGCAGGAAGTTGTTCTTGACGGTGACGTTGTGGGCGCTGCCGTCGAGGTTCAGCCCGTCGGCGGTGGTGCCGATGATCCGGCTGTTCTGCACCACCAGGTTGTCGTTGTTGCCGGTCAGCCACAGGCCGACCTTCTCGCGCTGCACCCACATCCCGGAGACGACCGAGTTCGGGCCGAGGCTGCCGGTGATGAAGTTGTCGGGCGAGTTGTCGTTGCGGACGCTGACGTCGCCGAAGACGGCGAAGTCGTAGAGCTTGGTGTTGCCGCCCGCGGAGCCCTGGTCGATGAAGTGCGAACTGTGCACCACCGAGTACCAGTTGCCGGCGCCGCGCAGGGTGACGCCGTCGGCCGGGATCTGCGAGGTGACCTTGAAGTCGCCCTGCGGGATCCAGACCTCCTTGCCCTGTGCCCTGGCGTCGGATATCGCCTGCCGGAACGCCTGGGTGGAGTCGCCGCTTCCGCTGGCGTCGGCGCCGTCGGTGACGACGGAGACGGAGTTCGCGGGCTGGGTGGCGGCGCCCGCGACCTGCTCGAAGTCGGCCACGTCGATGGTGGCGCTGCCGGTGTCGCCCGCGTCGAGCTGGAGCTTGACCTTGGCGCCCGCGGCGGCGTTCCGGCCGAGCAGCAGCCGGGAGTCGTCGAAGAAGTGGTGCGTCTTGGCGCCGGCGATCCAGCCGGTGTCGACGTACGAATACTGCGAGGTCACCGCGAGCTTGCCGGCGATCTTGGTGCCGTCGACGTAGACCGAGACGGTGCCGGAGGCGCCGCGCGGCAGGTTCACGGCCACGTCGACCGCGTTGGCGGCCTTGGTGAGCGTGAACTCCACGTACTTGCCCTGGCCGCTGAGGGTGACCGCGCGGCGGCCGGACGCCTCGGAGGCCACGGTCGACTGCGTGTAGTCGGGTCCGACCTGCGAACCGTTGGTGGCCGCGGCCTCGGCCTCGTACTCGGTGAACGGTACGGTGGCGCCGCCGCTGACGGCGAAGGGTGAGACGGCGGCCTGTGCGGTGGGGGCGGCACTGGCCTGCTGAGTGGTCATGGCGACGGCGAGTGCGCCGGCGGCGAGCGCGGCGGCGGTCGCCGAGGCGAGCCAGACCGATGAGCGACGTCTGGTGTCCATGCGGTGGGGGGGTCCCTTCTGACGGGAGTCGCTGGTGTGACGACCGACACCCTAGGGACAGCAACCTGACGCAGCAATATGTCGACCAGGTTTCGCAAAATTTGGATGACTTGCAGAGATTCCGCAAAATCACCGCAAGAATCTTGCGCCACCTGTACTAGAATCGACGCCATGACACGACGACTTGCCGAGGTGGCAAAGAAGGTCGGGGTGAGCGAGGCCACCGTCAGCCGGGTGCTGAACGGAAAGCCCGGCGTCTCCGACGCTACCCGGGCCGCGGTCCTCACCGCCCTTGACGTGCTCGGATACGAACGGCCCACCCAGCTGCGGGGCGAACGCGCCCGGCTGGTCGGCATGGTCATGCCCGAGCTGCAGAACCCGATCTTCCCCGCTTTCGCGGAGGTGGTCGGCGGCGCGCTGGCACAGCAGGGCTTCACCCCGGTGCTGTGCACCCAGACCGCGGGCGGTGTCTCCGAGGCCGACTATGTCGAGTTGCTGCTCCAGCAACATGTCTCCGGGGTCGTCTTCTTCGGCGGGCTGTACGCCCAGGCCGAGTCGCCGCACGATCATTACGCGCGGCTCGCGGAACGCAATCTGCCCACCGTGCTGATGAACGCCGCCATCGACCATCTCGACTTCCCCCGGGTCTCCTGCGACGACGCGGTGGCGGTGGAGCAGGCGATGAACCACCTGATCTCCCTGGGCCACCAGCGGATCGCGCTGGTGCTCGGCCCGCCCGACCACGTA
Source organism: Streptomyces sp. IBSBF 2435 (assembly GCF_036815005.1). Classification (NCBI taxonomy): domain Bacteria; kingdom Bacillati; phylum Actinomycetota; class Actinomycetes; order Kitasatosporales; family Streptomycetaceae; genus Streptomyces; species Streptomyces sp. IBSBF 2435. Next base: position 16,872 of record NZ_JAJSYW010000037.1, read on the forward strand.
CCGTCCCGGCGCAAACTGGCCGCCGCACGCCGGGTCGACCCGTCGGTGACCGTGGAACACGCGCTGTTCACACTGGAGGGCGGCCAGGCCGCCGCCAGCCGGCTGCTTGCGCGCGGCATCACGGCCTTCATCTGCGCGTCCGACCTGCTGGCGCTCGGCACCATAAGAGCCGCCCGCAGACGGCGGCTGTCGGTGCCGGACGACGTGTCGGTAATCGGTTACGACGACTCGTCGCTGATGAACTGCACCGAGCCGCCGCTGACCACCGTACGGCAGCCCATCGAGGCGATGGGACGGGCCGCGGTGGACCTGCTGGCCGGGGAGATCAGCGGTGCGTCGGTCGATCACGACGAGCTGTTCTTCGAGCCGGAGCTGGTAGTACGCGGTTCCACGGGACCGGCCCCGCACCAGGCCCGCATCCCGCACCCGGAGGCCCGTACGAACGTCTAGCGGTGCCCCTGGGACGGCCGTCCCGGGGGCGGAGCGCGCAGTTCCCCGTGCCGGGCGCCGGCGCGGTGCGGCTGCGCGCTCAGTCGTCTCCGCGGCGCAAACAGCACCGGCCACCGTCGTGACCAAGTCGTGTCTTTGCGAAATTCACGCGACATCTTGCGGACATCTATCGGGTTAAGTACGTTGAGCCAACCCGAGACGGTGGCGCGCACCTGGGCCGGACATCATGTGCATCAAGCGCCGCGGGGGTCCCAGATCGCAGTCCAACGACGCGCAGTGGTTCAGGGGAAGGGTTTGATCATGAGCAGAATCCGCTACCGCAGACTGGTGGCAGTGGCGCTGGTCGCAGGCATCGGATTGACCGGTGCCGCGTGCTCCTCCAGCGACAAGAAGGACGACAACGGCAGCAAGACCAGCAGCTCCGGCGCCGGTACCCCCTTGGACCCGAAGACCAAGGTGACGATCAGCGTCGACTGCATGCCGCCCACCACGAAGAAGCCCGAGCGGAAGCAGTGGCTCGACGACATCGCCGAGTTCCACAAGACCTACCCGAACGTGACCATCAACAGCAAGGACACGTTCCCCTGCGAGGACACGGACAAGTTCACGGCCCAGCTGCAGGGCCAGTCCGAGACCAACGTCTTCTACAGCTACGTCACGGACCTCAACCAGGTCCTGGACGCGGGCCAGGCCGCTGACATCACCGACTACGTCAACGACAAGACGGTCCCGAACCTCAAGGACATCGACCCCAACGTCCTGGCGATCCTCAAGGACAGCGGCAAGCTCTACGGCCTCCCGACGACCAACTACTCGATGGGCCTGATCTACAACCGCAAGATCTTCAAGGACGCCGGCCTCGACCCCGACAAGCCGCCGACCACCTGGGACGAGATCCGTACCGACTCCAAGGTCATCCAGGACAAGCTCGGCAGCAAGGGCATCCACGGCTTCTTCGAGTACGGCGCCGGCAACCAGGGCGGCTGGCACCTGACCTCGGCGCTGTACGGCGCGGGCAACAACGTGGTCAGCGAGGACGGCACCAAGGCCGCGTTCAACGGCCCCGAGGCCACCTCGATCCTGCAGACCATCCACGACATGCGCTGGGTGGACAACAGCATGCCCTCCAGCGCCGGCAAGGAGTGGGGCGAGAGCCAGAAGGCGATGGGCGCCGGCCAGATCGGCATGTACCTCGCCGCGCCGGACGACATCCAGCTCATGGTCCAGCAGTACGGTGCCAACTTCGACGACCTGGGCATGGCGCCGATCCCCGGCGGCAAGACCTCGCTGATGGGCGGCAACGACTACTTCTTCAAGAAGTCGGACTCGCCGGACCAGATCAAGGCCGGTATCGCCTGGATCAACTTCAAGTTCCTGACCCTGAAGAAGGGCCAGTTCAACTACGGGCGCAACAAGGCCGACGGCATCCCGGTCGGCCTGCCGCAGCCCTTCTTCTTCACCGGCCAGGCCAAGGCCACGGACACCGCGGACAAGACCCAGTACGCGACCGTGCCGGTGGCGAACTACAAGTCCTACGTGGACGCGCAGGTCCCGGTGAAGGGTGAGCCGCCGAACGCGCAGAAGCTCTACACCGTGCTCGACACCGTGATGTCCGGCGTGCTGAGCAACAAGAACGCCGATGTCAGCAAGCTGCTCTCGTCCGCCGAGACGCAGGCGAACCAGCTGCTGGCCGCCGGCCAGTAACAGCACAGCCCCCCGGGGGGGGGGGGGGGGGGGGGGGGGGGGGGGGGGGGGGGGGGGGGGGGGGGGGCGCCCCCCCCCCCCCCCCCCCCCCCCCCCCCCCCCCCCCCCCCCCCCCCCCCCCCGGCGCGGCACGGACCTCTTGCACCGCTTCCAGCCGAGGAGCCTTCATGGCGGCGACGACCGTCCCCGACAAAACAACCAGGCGCCACGCCGGGCGCGCCGCAGGTCCTAAGGCCCAAGGCGGCCGGGGCGGCCTGAGCCGCAAGCTGAGCCAGAACCTCCAGGCCTACGGGTTCCTCATCGGGGCGATCCTCTGCTTCGGGTTCTTCTCCTGGTACCCGATGGTCCGGGAGTTCATCATGAGCTTCCAGCAGACCAAGCGCGGGGTGACCAGCTGGGTCGGTTTCCACAACATCAAGACCGTCTACCACGACCCGTACTTCTGGACGGCGTGGAAGAACACCGGGCTCTTCACGCTCTACGCGCTGGTGATCGGCTTCGCCGTTCCGTTCTTCGTGGCGATCCTGCTCAACGAACTGCGGCACGCACGGGCCTATCTGCGGGTTCTGGTGTACCTGCCCGTCATGCTCCCGCCGGTGGCGGGCGCGCTGCTTTTCAAGTACTTCTACAACCCCGAATACGGGCTGTTCAACCGCATTCTCAAGATCTTCCACCTGCCGACGTCGCAATGGCTCGACTCGTCGCACACCGCGCTGATCTCGGTGGTCATCGCGGCGACCTGGATGAGCATGGGCAGCGCCACCCTGATCTACCTGGCGGCGCTGCAGAACATCCCCGGTGAGCTGTACGAGGCCGCCGACCTGGACGGCGCGGGCCTGTGGAGCAAGATCTGGCACGTCACGATCCCGCAGACCAAGCTGGTGCTCTCGCTCATGCTGCTGCTCCAGATCGTGGCGACCATGCAGGAGTTCACCAACGTCTTCTTGATGGCCGGCGGAAACGGTCCCGAGAATTCCACGATGACCGTGGTCTACATGGTCTACCAGTACGGCTACCGCTACAACAATTTCGGTGGCGCGGCCGCACTCGGCCTCTTCCTGCTCCTGGTACTCGCCGGATTCTCCGGCCTGTACGCACGGCTCAACCGGAACAGCGACTAGGACGGATCACGATCATGGCAGAGTTCTCCTCCGCGAACCGGACGCTGATCTCGTCCGCGACCCTGGCCAGGCCCCGGGGCAAGGCCATCTACTGGACCGTGCTGTCCGTGGTGCTCGTGGTCTTCACGCTGGTCTTCCTCGGGCCGCTGTACTGGATGGCCACCAGCGGTTTCAAGTCGGTGCACGAAGTGCTGCAGAACCCGCCGACGCTCATACCGAAGGACCCGCACCCGTCGAACTACAAGACGGCCTGGACCCAGCTCAAGCTCGCCAAGCTGCTGTGGAACACCTTCTACTACGCCTTCGGCGCGCTGGCCTTCCAGCTGGTCTTCGACGTGGCCGCAGCCTACGCGCTGTCCAAGCTGCGTCCTGTGCTCGGCAACATCGTGCTCGGCGGCATGCTCGCCACCTTGATGATCCCGTCGGCGGTGCTGATCATCCCGCAGTACATGACGGTGCTCGACCTGCCGCTGCTGCACGTCAACCTGATCAACCACCCGTGGGCGATCTGGCTGCCGACGGTCGCCAACGGCTTCAACATCTTCCTGCTCAAACGATTCTTCGACTCGATCCCCGACGACCTGATGGCTGCCGCGGCCATCGACGGGGCCGGGCCGACCCGCACCCTGCTGTCGATCGTGCTGCCGATGTCCCGGCCGATCCTCGGCGTCGTGTCGATCTTCGCGGTGGTCAACGTCTGGAAGGACTTCCTCTGGCCGATGCTGGTGGAGCCCGACCCGTCGAAGCAGCCGATCAACATCGGTATCAACTCGCTCTCGCAGGGCGTACCGCAGAACGTGCTCATCGCCGCACTGGCCATCTCCGCGCTGCCGACCCTGCTGATCTTCCTGCTCTTCCAACGCAACATCATGTCCGGCCTGACCGCCGGCAGCCTCAAGGGCTGACCGGCCCATGAGGCCGCGCAGCCTTCCGTAACGCACCACCCCACAGCACTCCGCCGCCGGTCCTCATGCCCACATCCCCGCCTCCTGGGGCCGGCGGCGGGGTCCCACCTGCCCGAAAGGACGTTGACGTGGCAGACACCCCTCAGCCCGAGGCCGACGAGAACTGGTGGCGCGGCGCGGTCATCTACCAGGTCTATCCGCGGAGCTTCGCCGACAGCAACGGTGACGGGACCGGTGATCTCGCCGGCGTGCGGTCCCGGCTGCCGTACCTGGCCGAGCTGGGCGTCAACGCTCTGTGGTTCTGTCCGTGGTATCCGTCCCCGATGGCCGACGGCGGCTACGACGTCGCCGACTACCGGGACGTCGAGCCGGTCTTCGGGACGCTGGCCGAGGCGGAGAAGCTGATCTCCGAGGCCCTCGCGCTGGGCATCAGGACGATCATCGACGTCGTGCCGAACCACATATCCGCCGCGCACCCGTGGTTCCGCGAGGCGCTGGCCGCCGGCCCCGGGTCGGCGGCGCGGGAACGCTTCTGGTTCCGCCCCGGCCGCGGCGAGCACGGTGAGCTGCCGCCGAACAACTGGCCGTCGCAGTTCGGCGGCCCGGCGTGGACCAGGACCACCAACCCGGACGGCACACCGGGCGACTGGTTCTTGAACCTCTTCGACTCCGAGCAGCCCGACCTCAACTGGAACTTCCCCGAGGTCCGCGCGGAGCACGAGGACATCCTGCGGTTCTGGTTCGACCGCGGGGCCGGCGGAGTCCGCATCGACTCGGCCGCCATGGTCTCCAAGGACCCCGGCCTGCCCGACCTGACCGACGAGCCGGGCGTACCGCACCCGTACGTCGACCGCGACGAGCTGCACGGCATCTACCGCGGCTGGCGGCGGATCGCCGACTCCTACCCGGGTGCGCGCATCCTGGTCGGCGAGGTGTGGCTGCCCGACGCGGAGCGCTTCGCGCGCTACCTGCGGCCGGACGAGATGCACACCGCGTTCAACTTCGACTTCCTGGCCTGCCCCTGGGAGGCCGACCGGCTGCGGACGTCCATCGACACGACGCTGGCCGCGCATGCCCCGGTGAGCGCGCCCGCCACCTGGGTGCTGTGCAACCACGATGTGACGCGGACGGTGACGCGCTACGGACGGGCCGACACCGGTTTCGACTTCGCCACGAAGGCCTTCGGCATCCCGACCGACCTGGAACTCGGCACCCGGCGGGCACGGGCCGCGGCCCTGCTCACCCTGGCGCTGCCCGGCTCGGTCTACCTCTACCAGGGCGAGGAGCTGGGGCTGCCCGAGGTCGAGGACATCCCGCTGAACAAGCTCCAGGACCCGATGTACCTGCGGTCCGCCGACACCAACCCGGGCCGGGACGGCTGCCGGGTCCCGCTGCCGTGGGCCGGCTCGACCGCTCCGTTCGGCTTCAGCCCGGCCGGCACCACCGCCGAGCCGTGGCTGCCGCAGCCGGCCGACTGGGCCGACCGCACCGCCGAGGCGCAGTCCGCCGACCCTGACTCGATGCTGTCGCTCTACCGGGCGGCGCTGCGCCTGCGGCAGGCGGAGCCGGGCCTGGGCGACGGTACGTTCTCCTGGCTGGAGTCGGCCCCGGGCGTCCTGGCCTTCCGCCGCTCCCCCGGGTTCGTCTGCGTGCTGAACCTGGCGGACGCGCCCGCGGAGCTGCCCGAGCACACCGAAGTCCTGCTGACCAGCGGGCCGCTCGCGGAGGGCCGCCTGCCCGCCGACACGGCCGCCTGGCTGCGCACCTGATCCTCGCGCCCGGTGGGCGCCCCCTTCCGGGGCGCACCCCGGGGGCGACGTGACCGGGCCAACAGCGACATTGTGTCGAGGTGACGATTAGACTGGGGCCGTGCCTCAACTACGACTCGCCCTGAATCAGATCGACGCCCGCGTCGGCGACATCGCCGGGAACGCCGAGTCGGTCCTGCGCTGGTCCCGGCATGCCGCCGGGCAGGGAGCCCACCTCGTGGCGTTCCCCGAGATGATGCTCACCGGCTACCCGGTGGAGGACCTGGCCCTGCGGTCGTCCTTCGTCGAGGCGAGCCGCACCGCGCTGGTCGAACTGGCCGAGCGGCTGGCCGCCGAGGGCCTCGGCGAGCTGCCGGTCGTGGTCGGCTACCTGGGCCGCAGCGAGAACGCGCGGCCCCGCTTCGGCCAGCCGGCCGGCGCCCCGCAGAACTGCGCGGCGGTGCTGCACGGCGGCAAGGTCGCGCTGCGCTTCGCCAAGCACCACCTGCCCAACTACGGCGTCTTCGACGAATTCCGCTACTTCGTGCCCGGCGACACCATGCCGGTGATCCGGGTCCGCGGTGTGGATGTGGCGCTGGCCATCTGCGAGGACCTGTGGCAGGACGGTGGCCGGGTGCCGGCCGCCCGCTCGGCGGGCGCGGGCCTGCTGCTGTCGGTCAACGCCTCCCCCTACGAGCGGGACAAGGACGACAGCCGGCTGGAACTGGTCCGCAAGCGGGCCCAGGAGGCCGGCTGCACCCTGGTGTACCTGGCGATGGTCGGCGGCCAGGACGAGCTGGTCTTCGACGGTGACACGATCGCGGTGTCGCAGAGCGGTGACGTCATCGCGCGGGCGCCGCAATTCACCGAGGACTGCGTCATCCTCGACCTCGACCTGCCGGCCGCGTCGCCGCAGCCGCCGTCCGGCCGGGTGGACGACGGCCTGGAGATCCGCCATGTGACGCTGTCCGAGGAGCCGGTGGCCGGCTACGCCCCGCAGTTCGCCGGCGAGGTCGCCGAGCGTCTGGAGGACGCCGCCGAGGTCTACGGAGCGCTGGTCACAGGCCTGCGCGCGTACGTCGAGAAGAACGGCTTCCGCTCGGTGCTGATCGGGGTGTCGGGCGGTATCGACTCGGCCCTGGTCGCGGCCATCGCCTGCGACGCGGTCGGCGCGGCCAACGTCTACGGGGTCTCGATGCCGTCGGCCTACTCCTCGGACCACTCCCGCGGCGACGCCGCCGAGCTGGCCCGCAGGACCGGCCTGAACTTCCGTACGGTGCCGATCGCGCCGATGTTCGACGCCTATATGGCGTCGCTGTCGCTGACCGGGCTCGCCGAGGAGAATCTGCAATCCCGGCTGCGCGGGGTGACGTTGATGGCGATCTCCAACCAGGAGGGCCACATCGTGCTCGCGCCGGGCAACAAGAGCGAGCTGGCGGTGGGCTATTCGACGCTGTACGGCGACTCGGTGGGGGCGTACGGCCCGATCAAGGACGTCTACAAGACCACCGTCTTCCGGCTGGCCCGCTGGCGCAACGCGGCGGCCGCGGCGCAGGGCGAGACCCCGCCGATCCCGGAGAACTCGATCAGCAAGCCGCCGAGCGCGGAGCTGCGCCCGGGCCAGGTGGACACCGACTCGCTGCCGGACTACGACGTGCTCGACCGGATCCTGGAGCTGTACGTGGACCGCGACCAGGGCCGGGAGGCGATCATCGCGGCCGGCTTCGACGAGGAGCTGGTGACCCGGATCCTCAAGCTCACCGACACCGCCGAGTACAAGCGGCGGCAGTATCCGCCGGGCACGAAGATCTCCGCGAAGGGCTTCGGCAAGGACCGCAGGCTCCCCATCACCAACCGCTGGCGCGAGGGCGACAGGCCTTAGTCCTCGGGCAGTTGGAGGCGGGCGGCGACCGGGAGGTGGTCGCTGCCCGTCCTCGGCAGGGTCCAGGAGGACCTGGGCTCCGCGCCCTTGACCATGATCTGGTCGATCCGCGCCATCGGCTCGCCGGCCGGCCAGCTGAATCCCATGCCGTTGCCCGCGGCGCCCTGCGTGGAGCGCATCTGCGAGGTGACCGAGGCCAACGCCCGGTCGTTCATGGTGCCGTTGAGGTCGCCGAGCAGGACGACGCTGTGCAGCGACTCCGCCGCGATGGCCTCGCCGAGCGCGTTGGCGGCGCTGTCGCGCTGCCCGGCGGTGAAGCCGGCGTCGAACTTCACCCGCACGGACGGCAGATGGGCGACGTAGACCGCGACCTTCCCGTCGGGCGTGCTGACCGCGGCCCGCATCGCCCGGGTCCAGCCCATCTTGATGTCCACCGGCCGCACCCCGCTCAGCGGGTACTTGCTCCACAGCCCGACCGTGCCCTGCACCGAGTGGTACGGATACGCCGCCGCGAGATCGTGCGCGTACCGGGGCGCCTCGCTCTCGGCCAGCTCCTCCAGCGCGAGGACGTCGGCCCCGGCCGCGATCAGGTCCTTGGCGGTGCCGTCGGGGTCCGGGTTCTCGGCGTTGACGTTGTGCGTCGCCACGGTCAGGTCGCCGCCGGACGAGGACTTGTCGGTGAGCAGCCCGCCGAACAGGTTGAGCCACACCAGGGTCGGCAGCAGCAGGGCGATCAGGGCGGTTGTCGAGCGGCGCAGCACCGCGAGTACGAACAGCACCGGCAGCGCGACGCCCAGCCAGGGCAGGAACGTCTCCAGCAGGCTGCCCAGATTGCCGATCCGGTTGGGGATGTCGGAGTGGAAGAACAGCACTCCGGTGAGCAGGACGCACAGGGCGGCGAGCACGATCCCGCGCCGCCACATTCCGGCGGGCCGCCACCAGCGCAGGAACCGCCGCACCGCACGGTCCCGTCCGCCGGCGTCGGCGCGGTCCTGCGTACCGTCGCCGCCCGCGGTCGCGTCCGTGCTGCTCTGCGCCTGGGTCATGTGGATCCTCGCTGCCTTGCCGGGTGCACTGCCGACCTTAGGGGATCGGTATGTGAACCGACGGCCCCCGCACCCGTGCGGGTTCCCCCGGCCGTCCCATACGCCCCGCTTGTGACAAAACCCTTACGTGCGGCGGCACCCGGCGGCGGCACCCGGCACGTGCGTCAGGGCGGCGGGGCGATGCCGCGCAGGATCAGGTCGACCACGCGCTCGGAGAGCCCTTCGCCCAGGGACGCGCCCTGGTGGAAGGCGGTCCTGGTGAGCAGCGGGCCGGTGACGAAGTCGATCAGCAGCTCGATGTCGGCGCCCAGTTCCGGCCGTACCGCCCCGACGGCGATGCCCTCCTCCAGCAGCCGCCCGAGGGCGGCGCGCCGGGTGGCGATGACCGTGTCGTGGTAGCGCTGCCACAGCGCGGGGTTGTTCTGGATCTGGGTCAGCATGTTGCGCAGCATCGCGGATTCGCGCTTGGCCAGGCCCCGCTTGCGTATCGACTCCACCGCGACCACCAGGTCGTCGCGGAAGGACGTGCCGGGCAGCGCCGGCAGCACGGGGGTGTCTATCGCGGCCAGCACGTCGAGCAGCAGCGCGTCCTTGCTCGCCCACCGCCGGTAGACGGTGGCCTTGCCGACACCGGCCTCGCGGGCGATACCCTCCATCGTCAGATCGCCGAAGGTCGTGCCGTCGGCGATGAGCCCCAGGACCGTCTCGACGACCTTGTGCCCGACGGCCGCGTCGCGCGGTCGCCCGCGCGGCACGGCCGTCGTATCCGGGGCCCTCATTGCTCGGCACCGGCCATCGTCAGCTCCGCCTCACCGCCGGGCGCGGCGGCCGCGGGCACGGGCTTGGCGGGCAGGTAGAACAGGACGATGAGCGCGCCGAACAGGGCGGCGCCGCCCGAGGCCGCCGCCGTGACGTGCATGGCGTGGATGAAGGCGTGGTGGGCCGGCTCGACCAGCACCTGCCCCTTGGGGCCGAGCTTCGCGGCGACGCCGAGCGTGGCCTCGATGGACTCCCCCGCCGAGTGCCGGGCGGGCGCGGGCAGGCTGTCGAGGTGGCCGCGGATGCTGTCGCGGTAGACCGTGGACATCACCGAGCCCAGCACGGCGACCCCGATCGCGCCGCCGACCTGCCGGAAGACGTTGTTGACGGCCGATCCGGAACCGGCCTTCTCGCGCGGCAGCGCCGACATGATCATCACGGTGGCGGGCGGCATGACGTGCGCCATGGCCGCGCCCATCAGGAAGAACAGCACCTCCATGACCCAGATCGGGGTGTCCGTGTCCAGCAGCAGGAAGCCGAGAAAGGCCAGCCCGGTCATCGCCATGCCGCCCGTGCAGACCGCCCTGGCGCCGAACTTGTCTACCAGCAGCCGCGCCCTGGGCGCGAAGACCATCTGCGCGGCGGCCAGCGGGAGCAGCAGCAGGCCGGACTGCAGGGCGCTGTAGCCGCGGACGGACTGGATGTAGAAGACCATGAAGAAGGTCACGCCCATCAGGGCGAAGAAGATCAGGCCGATAGCGGCGACCGACGCGGAGAACTGCCGGTTCTTGAAGTACGTCACGTCCAGCGCCGGGTGGTCGCTGCGCTTCTCGTACCAGACGAAGCCGGCCAGGATCAGCAGGCCGGCGACCGAGGTCGCCCACACCTCGGGCTCGGTGAAGTCGCCCGCCTGGCCGCCCTTGATGATGCCGTAGACGAGCAGGACCAGGCCCGCCACGGACAGCCCGACGCCGACCGGGTCGAGCCGGCCGGGCTTGGGGTCCTTGGAGTCGGGGACGAGGATGAACATCGCGATCAGGCCGGCGACCACGATCGGCACGTTGACCAGGAAGACCGAGCCCCACCAGAAGTGCTGGAGCAGCAGTCCGCCGGTGATCGGCCCGACGGCGATGCCGAGGCCGACGACGCCGGCCCAGATGCCGATCGCCTTCGGCTGCTCCTCGCGCTGGAAGACGTTCATGATGATGGCCAGCGTCGCGGGCATGATGAACGCGCCGCCGATGCCCATCAGCCCGCGCCAGGCGATCAGTTCGCCCGCCGAGCTGGACACCGCGGACAGCGCGGAGCCGACGCCGAAGATCAGCATGCCGGCCAGCAGCACCTTCTTGCGCCCGAGCCGGTCGCCGAGCAGGCCGGCGGTGAACAGTATCCCGGCGAAGACCAGGGTGTAGGAGTTGATCGCCCATTCCAGCTGACTCTGCGTCGCCCCGAGCCCGGTCGGCTTGGGCTGCGCGATCGTCTTCATCGCCACGTTGAGGATCGAGTTGTCCAGCACCACGACGAGCAGACTGAACAGCAGCACGGTGAGGATCGCCCAGCGTCGGCGGTGTATCGCCTCCGGGACGGCAAAAGTCGCATTGTCGGCCATGCGTGCCAGCGTAAGCGGCACTTACGATACGGGGGTGTCTCGTATCGTAAAGTCCGGGTAAAACCGGTTCGGGCCTGTGCCGCGGGGTGTGCGGCACCGTCCGCGGCAGGTCGGTCACAAATGGAGAAGCGCGCGCCGCGGCCCGCCCGTAGCGTGACAGCATGGCCGCTCCGACGGGGGCGGCCATGGGACAGCGGCACCGCGCGACGGACGGAGACACGATGACCACGGCCAGGAGGAAGGGCGCGAAGCCGCCGGCGGGGGACGGCGCGGACAGCCACGACCTGATCCGCGTGCACGGCGCCCGCGTGAACAACCTCAAGGACGTCAGCATCGGGATCCCGAAGCGCCGGCTGACGGTCTTCACCGGTGTGTCGGGGTCGGGCAAGAGCTCCCTGGTGTTCGGCACCGTCGCCGCCGAGTCGCAGCGGCTGATCAACGAGACCTACAGCGCCTTCGTGCAGGGCTTCATGCCGACGCTGGCGCGGCCCGACGTCGATGTGCTCGAAGGGCTGACGACCGCGATCGTGGTCGACCAGCAGCGGCTGGGCGCCGACCCGCGCTCCACCGTCGGCACCGCCACGGACGCCAACGCGCTGCTGCGGATCCTGTTCAGCCGGCTCGGGCAGCCGCACATCGGCCCGCCCAGCGCGTACGCCTTCAACGTGCCCTCGGTCCAGGCCAGCGGTGCGATGACCGTCGAGCGCGGCGCCAGGAAGGCGGTGAAGGTCACCTACCACCGCACCGGCGGCATGTGCCCGAACTGCGAGGGCCGCGGCACCGTCTCCGACATCGACCTCACCCAGCTCTACGACGACTCCAAGTCGATCGCCGGGGGCGCGTTCACCATCCCGGGCTGGACGGCGGACAGCTTCTGGACGGTACGGGTCTATGCCGAGTCCGGTGTGCTCGACCCGGACAAGCCGATCCGCACGTTCACCAAGCGGGAGATGCACGACTTCCTCCACAAGGAGCCGACCAAGGTCAAGGTCGAGGGCGTCAACCTCACCTACGAGGGGCTGATCCCGAAGATCCAGAAGTCGATGCTGTCCAAGGACAAGGAGTCGCTCCAGCCGCATATCCGGGCGTTCGTGGAGCGGGCGGTCACCTTCACCACCTGTCCCGAGTGCGACGGCACCCGGCTCGCGGAAGGCGCCAGGTCATCGAGGATCGACGGGGCGAGCATCGCCGACGCGTGCGCGATGCAGATCAGCGACCTGGCCGAGTGGGTGCGCGGCCTCGACGAGCCGTCGGTGGCGCCGCTGCTGGCCACGCTGGGCGACAGCCTCGACTCGTTCGTGGAGATCGGCCTGGGCTATCTCTCGCTCGACCGCCCGGCCGGCACCCTGTCGGGCGGCGAGGCGCAGCGGGTCAAGATGGTCCGCCACCTCGGCTCGCCGCTCACCGACGTCACCTACGTCTTCGACGAGCCGACCATCGGGCTGCACCCGCACGACATCCAGCGGATGAACGGCCTGCTGCTGCGGCTGCGGGACAAGGGCAACACGGTGCTGGTCGTGGAGCACAAGCCGGAGACGATCGTGATCGCGGACCACGCGGTCGACCTCGGCCCCGGCGCCGGCGCGGACGGCGGCACCGTCTGCTTCGAGGGCACCGTCGAGGAGCTGCGCGCCAGCGGCACCGTCACCGGCCGCCACCTGGACGACCGGGCCGTCCTCAAGAAGGCGGTACGCGAGCCGGCCGGCGTGCTGGAGATCCGCGGCGCCGGCACGCACAACCTGCGGGACGTCGACGTCGACGTCCCGCTCGGGGTGCTCACCGTCGTGACCGGCGTCGCCGGCTCCGGCAAGAGCTCGCTCGTGCACGGCTCGATCCCGGCGGGCGCCGACGTGGTCGCGATCGACCAGAGCCCGATCCGCGGCTCGCGCCGCAGCAATCCGGCCACGTACACGGGGCTGCTCGACCCGGTCCGCAAGGCGTTCGCGAAGGCCAACGGCGTCAAGCCGGCGCTCTTCAGCGCCAATTCCGAGGGCGCCTGCCCCACCTGCAACGGCGCCGGCGTCGTCTACACCGACCTGGCGATGATGGCCGGTGTCGCGAGCGTCTGCGAGGAGTGCGGGGGCAGGCGGTTCCAGGCGTCGGTGCTCGAATACCGCTTCGGCGGCCGGGACATCAGCGAGGTACTCGCGATGTCGGTGACCGAGGCCGAGGAGTTCTTCGGCTCGGGCGACGCCCGTACGCCCGCCGCGCACACCGTCCTCACCCGGCTCGCCGACGTGGGCCTGGGCTACCTCAGCCTCGGCCAGCCGCTCACCACGCTGTCCGGCGGCGAGCGGCAGCGCCTGAGACTGGCCACGCACATGGCGGACAAGGCCGGCGTCTACGTCCTGGACGAACCGACCTCGGGCCTGCACCTCGCCGACGTCGAACAGCTCCTCGCCCTGCTCGACCGCCTTGTCGACGCCGGCAAGTCCGTCATCGTCGTGGAGCACCACCAGGCGGTCATGGCGCACGCCGACTGGATCATCGACCTCGGCCCCGGCGCCGGCCACGACGGCGGCCGGATCGTCTTCGAGGGCACCCCCGCCGACCTGGTCGCCGCCCGCTCCACCCTCACCGGCGAGCATCTGGCGCAATACGTCGGCGGGTGAGCGGCAGCTGTCGTTCCCGGCGCACCGGCCGGTGGCCGGCTGAGCGCGCAGTTCCCCGCGCCCCTTCGGGGCACCCCTTGGCGGAGGGGGACCGCACAGCCGCTGGACCTCACCGTCGCGCAGTACGCGGCCCTCTTCGGGCCGGCCGGCAGCCCCGGTATCTCGGCCGCCGCACTCGCCCGCGCCGGCCTGCCGGCCGTACGGACCGAGGGCCGTATCGCCGCGGAGTCCAGCCCCGCGGGACGCGCCGCGCTCACGAGCCTGCCGGCCCGGGCCGCCGAGGCCGCGGGCGCCCCGGCCGACGGGAATTAGTGCCGTACGGCACAGCACCCGCGCTCTTTGCGCCGCCCGCGAGCCGTGTCAGCATGGAAGGGATCCGGGGACGCCGTCAGGGCGCCTCGAGATGACATGAGGGAGCTGTCACCATGACGCAACTTCCGGCTGCCCAGAAGTCCCCCGCGGGCGGCGACGCGAGCACGGACAACCCCAAGGCGCTCTACGGCGGCACCAGCACCCGCCGGGTCACCGTGCGCGACCTGGCCCTCGCCAAGGAGCGGGGCGAGCGGTGGCCCATGCTCACCGCGTACGACGCGATGACCGCGTCCGTCTTCGACGAGGCCGGTATCCCGGTGCTGCTGGTCGGCGACTCGATGGGCAACTGCCACCTCGGCTTCGACAGCACGGTGCCGGTCACGATGGACCACATGACGATGCTGGCCGCGGCGGTCGTCCGCGGTACGAGCCGGGCGCTGGTCGTCGGCGACCTGACCTTCGGGTCGTACCAGGAAGGCGCCGTGCAGGCGCTGCGCAGCGCCACCCGGCTGGTCAAGGAGGCCGGGGTCGGGGCGGTCAAGCTGGAGGGCGGCGAGCGGTCGCTGCCGCAGACCGAGGCCATCGTGCAGGCCGGTATCCCGGTGATGGCGCACCTCGGGCTGACCCCGCAGTCGGTCGGCACGCTGGGCCACCGCGTGCAGGGCCGCGGCGAGGAGGCCGCACAGCAGCTGATCAGGGACGCGAAGGGGGCGCAGAACGCCGGCGCCTTCGCCGTGGTGCTCGAACTGGTGCCGGCCGAGGTGGCGGCCGAGGTCACGCGCTCGCTGCACATCCCGGTGATCGGGATCGGGGCCGGACCCGACACCGACGCGCAGGTGCTGGTGTGGACGGACATGGTCGGCCTGACCGGCGGGAAGGTGCCGCGCTTCACCAAGCAGTACCTGAACCTGCGGCAGACCCTCGGGGACGCGGCCAAGGCCTTCGCGGGCGAGGTCGTCGGCGGCGCCTTCCCGGCCGAGGAGCACACCTTCCACTAGGTCCTGTCACGACACCTCCGGGTTTTTCCGAAGTGCCGTGCGCTCCATTTGAGACAGACCGCCGCCGGATCCGTACGGGTCGGTGAGCGCCTCCCCCGAGGCGGCCACCGACCCGTACGGGAAGCCACCATGTCCTTCACGCTCCACCGCGCCGCGGCGCCGGCGGGCTCCGGCGGCCGCTGATGTCCGGGCCGGCTGCAGGCGAACTCGACCGGGCGCGCCGGGTAGGGCAGGATGCGCCCGTGGACGGACCACCTCTCGGACCTTCGGAGCCCGCCGGCGCGGCCCCGGAGGAAGAGCTGATGCGGGCGCTGTACCGCGAGCACGCGGGCGCGCTCTACGCGTACGTGCTCCGGCTCGTCGCCGGCGACCGGTTCCTGGCCGAGGACATCGTGCAGGAGACGCTGCTGCGGGCCTGGAAGAGCGCGTCCCGGCTGGACCCCGCGGCCAGGTCGCTGCGGCCCTGGCTGATCACGGTCGCCCGGCGGATCGTCATCGACGGCCACCGCAGCCGCCAGGCCCGCCCGCCCGAGACGTCGCCCGCGGCGCTCGACCAGCTGCCGGCCAACGACGAGATGGAGCGCTCGCTGCGGCTGATGACGATCTCGGACGCGCTCCAGGACCTCTCCGAGGCGCACCGGGAGGCGCTGATCGCCACGTACTTCGGCGGCCGTACGGTCAATGAGGCGGCCGAGGAACTGGGGCTGCCGCCCGGGACCGTACGCTCCAGGGTGTTCTACGCGCTGCGCGCCCTGCGGAACGCGCTGGAGGAGAGAGGGGTGACCACCTCATGAACCCGCATATGGACGTGGGCGCCTATCTGCTCGGCGCGCTGGACGACGACGAGATGGAGCGCTTCGAGGCGCACCTGGTCGACTGCGAGCTGTGCGGGAACGAGCTGGACGAGCTGAGCGGTGTCGTGCCGGTGATCGAGGAGCTGCGGGTCGACGGGCTGGGCGTCGCCGAGATGCCCAGCGGCGACGCGATGCTCGACCGGCTGCTGGTACGAGTCTCCGGTGAGCGCCGGGCGGCCCACCGGCGGCGCCGGCTGATCGCGGTCGCCGCCGCCGCGGTGCTCGTCATGGGCGGCTCCACGATCGCCGTACTGGCGGCCAGGGACGGCGGCCGCGGCTCCGCCGCGGCGGCCCAGCGCTTCGGCACCGACCAGCACACCGCCTCCAACCCGGCGACCGGTGTCTCGGCGGTCGTCGCCCTCACCGACCGGGGCTGGGGCAGCGTGGTCGATCTGCGCCTCAGCGGCGTCCGCGGCCCGCTGACCTGTAGCCTTGTCGCTTTCGCGATCGACGGGAACGGCCAGACGGTGGCGACGTGGTCCGTGCCGACCGAGGGCTACGGCACCAATACGCAGCCGGATCCGCTCACCGTCCACGGAGCGGCGGGGCTGCACGCCTCGGCCATCACCCGCTTCGAGGTCCGCACCGAATCCGGCACGCTCCTGCTCACCGTCCCGACCTGACCTCCACGGGGTACGGGGGTCCCGCGGTTCCCCTGACACCGCACCGACACGGCGCGTCGGTGGGATGTCGGCGCCGTGTCGGAGGGACCCGGCATCGTAGGGGGCATGACGACGCGACTGAGTGACAACGGCGGAGGCGCCGCCGTCGAGGTGCGGGGGCTGGTAAAGCACTACGGCCAGACCAAAGCACTCGACGGGGTCGACCTCGATGTACGGCAGGGAACGGTGCTCGGAGTGCTCGGGCCCAACGGTGCCGGGAAGACCACCCTGGTCAGGGTGCTGTCCACACTGATAAAGCCCGACGCGGGCAGCGCACGGGTGGCGGGCTACGACGTGCTGCGGCAGCCCCGGCAGCTGCGGCGGGTGATCGGCCTCACCGGCCAGTACGCCTCGGTGGACGAGAAGCTGTCCGGCCGGGAGAACCTGTACATGATCGGGCGGCTGCTGGACCTGCCGGGCAAGGAGGCCAAGGCCCGGGCGGACGAACTGCTGGAGCGGTTCTCGCTGACCGAGGCGGCCAAGCGGCCCGCGATGCAGTATTCGGGCGGCATGCGCCGCCGCCTCGACCTGGCGGCGAGCATGATCGGGCACCCGTCGGTGCTGTATCTGGACGAGCCGACCACCGGCCTGGACCCGCGCACCCGCAACGAGGTGTGGGAGGAGGTCCAGCGGATGGTCGCCGAGGGCGCCACCGTCCTGCTGACCACGCAGTACATGGAGGAGGCCGAGCAGCTGGCCAGCGAGCTGACGGTGATCGACCGCGGCAAGGTGATCGCCAACGGCCGGGTGGCGGAGCTCAAGGCGAAGGTCGGCGGCCGGACGCTGCAGATCAGCCCGAGCGACCCGGGCCAGCTCGGCGCGATGGCCGCGGCGATCGGCGAGGCGGGCCTCGACGGGATCGCCGGGGTGCAGACCGACCAGGCGTCCGGCACGGTCTCGGTGCCGATCCTCACCGACGCGCAACTGACCGCGGTGGTCGGCCTGCTGGCCGCCCGCGGGTACGGCATCGCGCACATCGGCACCCATCTGCCCAGCCTGGACGAGGTGTTCCTGGCGATCACCGGCAAGAAGGCCGCCGCCGAGCCGGCGGACACCGGCACGGACGCGCACGCGAACGACAAGGAAGAGGTGACGGTATGACCACGGCCACGGCCACGTTCGACCGGCCGGCGGCGGCCGTCGCGGACGACGAGGGCCGGATCGGCCTGCGGGCCAACCTGCGGCACATCGGTGCCCTCGCCCGCCGCAACATGCTCCAGATCAAGCAGGACCCGGAGTCGATGTTCGACGTCCTGCTGATGCCGATCATCTTCACCCTGCTGTTCGTGTACGTCTTCGGCGGCGCGGTGTCCGGCAAGGGCAACCAGCAGGAGTACGTGAACTACGTGGTGCCCGGCCTGATGGCCATGATGGGCATGAACATCGCGATGGCGGTCGGCACCGGCATCAACGACGACTTCAAGAAGGGGGTCATGGACCGGTTCCGTACGATGCCCATCGCACGGTCCTCGGTACTGATCGCCAAGATCGTCGTGGAGCTGGGCCGGATGATGATCGCCACGGTGATCCTGCTGGGCGTGGGCTTCGCGCTCGGCCTGACGATCCACACCGATGTGCTGCACCTGCTCGGCTCCGTCGCCCTGTCGGCCGTCTTCGGCGCCTCACTGATGTGGATCTTCATCCTGCTGGGTCTGACCATGAAAACGCCGCAGGCGGTTCAGGGGGTCGCCATGCTCGTGCTGATGCCGTTGCAGTTCGGCAGCTCGATCTTCGCCAAGCCCACCACGATGCCGGGCTGGCTGGAGGGATTCACCAAGGTCAACCCGCTGTCCAACCTGGCGGACGCGGCCCGCGCCATGATCAACGGCGGCCCTGTCGCCCACTCGGTGTGGATCACGCTGGCCTGGTCGGTGGGCATCACCGCGGTGACCGCGCCGCTGGCGGTGGCCCGCTTCCGCAAGAAGACCTGACGGTCCCCGCCCGCCTCAGTCCACGTCGCGCATCAGGGCGACGGCCTCGTCCACACCGAGGCCGTCGCCTTCGGCGTATCCGGCGGCGTACCCGTCCTCGCCGAGCAGCGCGAGCAACCGGGCCTTGGAGCGGGCCAGTTCGTCCGCCTCGGCGGGCGGGACGGCGGACGGGCGGAGCCGGTCGTGGGCGTTCACCAGGATCGCGGCCCGGTGGGCACGGAGCTCGCCGACGCCGTCGGGGCCGCCCCGCTCGGCCAGCAGCGCCAGCAGTTCGATCGCGCCGGGCGCCAGCAGGATGCCGAGCCGCGGGGTGATCACGCTGGCCAGCGGGTGCTCGGACAGCGTGGCCAGGCCCTCCTGGAGCATGCCGAGGCCCGCTTCGGGCTCGCCGAGTATGCCGATCAGATAGCCCTTCAGACCCAGCAGCATGCCGAGCACGAAGCCGGGCTGCCCGTTGGCCGCGGCGCCCTGCGCCATCGTCTCCTCGACCAGGACCAGCGCCTCGGCGGCCTGCCCGGTGTGGCTGAGCGCGCCGGCGAGCAGGATCTTGCCGTAGAAGGCGGCGCCGTCGTTGTCGGTGCCGAACCGCTCGGCGTCGTTCACCCCCTCCCAGAGCTTGCGCATGCCCTCCTCGACGTGGCCGGCGTTGACCAGGGCGTCGCCCAGACGCACGGTGAGGACCGGTATGCGCTGGTGGGAGCCGATCTTGCGGGCCAGTTCCATGCCCCGGACACAGCACTCGGCCGAGTGGTCCCAGTCGCCCGCGTTGCTCGCGGCCTCGGCCTCCGCCGACAGCGTCTCGGCCGTGCCCCACTCGTCGCCGAGCCGCTCGAAGATCCGGCGGCTCTCACCGATGTCCCGGATCGACTCCGCGAGGCGCTCCGCCACATCGTTGTTGACCTTGGCCCGCAGCTGGAGCGCGAACGCCAGCTCCCAGTCCCTGTGATGGCGCCGGCAGGCCTCCACCGTGTCGCTGACAAGGGCCTGCAACTGATCGAACCTGCCGCTGAAGAAGGCACCGAAGGGGCGCATGATGCCCGGCAGTCGGGCCGCCTGCGGCAGGTGCGGCGGGTAGTTGGCGATCAGCGACTCCCCGGCCCTGGCCAGGGACGGGTCCGTCCACCACTCCGTCTCGCCCTCGGCAGCGGTCAGTTCGATCACCCGCACCCAGCGGCGGGCCTCCAGCAGCCGAGGTCCCGTCAGCGGCGGCGGGTCGTCCAGCGGCCCGCGCTCCACCGGCTCCAGGTCCGGCGGCAGGGTGAAGGGGTCGTCACCCATGGCGGCCACCCGCTTGGGCCAGTAGCGGCGCTCCGAGATGTAGTTGCGCACCTCCCAGAACCAGGCGCAGCCCAGCACCAGCATCAGCGCTTCCTGCTCGTCCCCGGCGTCCACCGCCCGGCGCAGCGCGGCCCGCAGATTCTCGTGCTCGCGCTCCAGCCGGTCGAACCAGACCAGTTGGCCCGCCTGGCGCAGCAACGGGTCAGCGGTGCGGGCGTATTCGCGGAAGTACGTCAGGTGCCGCCGCTCCACCGCGGCCCGCTCCCCCGACTCGTCCAGCCGCTCGGCGGCGTATTCGGAGATCGTCTCCAGCATCCGGTAGCGCTCGCTGTCCGCGGTCAGCTCGGCGAGCACCAGCGACTTGTCGACCAGCGAGGCCAGCAGCGGGGCGGCGTCGGCGGGGCCGATCGGCGGCCGCGGCCCGGCCCCGGCGGGATGCGCCGGCGGCGGGTCGGCGCATATCGCCTCGGCCGCCTCCAGGGTCCAGCCGCCGCGGAAGACCGCCAGCCGCCGCAGCAGAGTCCGCTCGGCCGGGTCGAGCAGGTCCCAGGACCAGTCCACGACGGCCCGCAGGGTCTGCTGGCGGGGCAGCAGCGTACGGCTGCCACCGGTGAGCAGCCGGAAGCGGTCGTCGAGCCGGTCGGCGAGCCCGCGCGGCGACAGGCTGCGCAGCCGGGCCGCGGCCAGCTCGATGGCCAGCGGCAGTCCGTCGAGGCGGTGGCACAGTTCGGCGCAGGCGACCGGGTCGTCGTCCACCGAGAAGCCGGGCCGGGCCGCGGCGCCCCGGTCGGCCAGCAGCCGCAGCGCGGTGGGGTCGGGCAGCGGGTCCAGCGGGCGTACCAACTCCCCCGGTACGCCGAGCGGTTCGCGGCTGGTGGCCAGCACCGCCAGGCCCGGGCAGTTGGCGAGCAGCTGCTCGGCCAGCTTGGCCGCCGCGTCGATCACATGCTCGCAGTTGTCCAGTACGAGCAGTATCTCGCGGGTCGCCAGGTGGTCGGCGAGGCGGCGCACGGGGTCCTTGGCCTTGGTCTCCACCGCGATGGCCGCCTCGGCCGCGCCACCGTGCAGCAGCGTGTCGCGCAGCCCGAGCGAGCTGATCACGGCCTCGGGGAGGGTGCGGGGGTCGCTGACCGGGGCCAGTTCGGCGTACCAGACGCCGTCCGGCCAGCGCCCGGCGACCAGGTCGCCGGCCTCCTGCGACAGCCGGGTCTTGCCGGTGCCGCCGTGTCCGGTGATCGTCACCAGCCGGGCGCGGGACAAGTCGGCTTCCACCGCCGCGAGTTCGGCCTCCCGGCCGACGAAGCTGGTCAACCGGGCACGGGCGTTGCCGCCGGGCCTGCCGGGTGCGCCGCCGCTGCCGGGCCGCAGCGGGGCGGGCGGCTGCGGCGGATCCTGCCGGGGGTTGAGCAACTCGGCGTGCAGCGCGCGCAGTTCCGGGCTCGGGTCGGTGCCGAGTTCGCCGGCCAGGGCCCGGCGCACCACGTCGTACGCCGCCAGGGCGTCGGCCGTGCGGCCCGCCGCGCGCAGCGCGCGGATGTGCAGGGCGTGCAGGGGCTCGTCCAGCGGGTGGTCGGCGGCCAGCTCCGCCAGCTCGGGCAGCACATGTGCCGCCCGGCCGAGGCCCAGCTCCGCCGTCAGCCGCAGCCGCCGGGTGTCCAGCCGCAGGGCCTCGCTTCGTACGGCCGCGGTGCCGCGGTCGGGCAGGTCGGCCAGGGCGGGGCCGCGCCACAGGGCGAGCGCGTCGGCCAGCAGCCCGGCCGCCTTCACCGGGTCGCCGTCGGCCAGCGCCCGCGCGCCCTCGTCGGCGAGCCGCTGGAAACGGTAGAGGTCGATGTCGTCGCGTTCCGCCACGAGCCGGTAGCCGCCCTCGACGGAGCCGACCGCGTCGTGCCCGATGGCCTTGCGCAGCCGTCCGACCAGGGCTTGCAGCGCCCCGGTCGCGCCGGCCGGCGGGTCCCCGTCCCACACCTCGTCGATCAGGACGTCCGCGGTCACCACCCGGCCGGGGCGCAGCGCGAGCGCCGTCAGCAGCGCGCGGAGCCGGCCGCCCGCGAGGGCGACCGGCTCCGCGTCGTCCCGCAGGGCCTGGGTGGTGCCGAGAATCGTGTATCGCACGGGCCCATTCTTACGGAGTTGCCACCGGCCTGCGGCCCGCGCCTCACCTCTCTCCCGGGGCGCCGCCCTCCCGACCCGCGATGGGCAGGCCTCGCCCTGCGGGAGGGGGCGCCCCGCAGGGGCGCGGGGAACGGCGCGAGCAGCCCGCCACTCGCACCGCCCCAAGGGGCGCGGGTCGCCACCGGCCCAAAGGGGCAGACCGGTCCGCCCCGGACCACCGCCCGGTGGACGGCTGAGCGCGCAGTTCCCCGCGCCCCTGATGGGCACCCCCTTGCCGAAGGGAACCGCACACCCCCACGCCTGGGGAAGGCGCACTCCGGGCACAAGGGCAACCGCACCACCCCGTGCCCGGGTAANTGGGCACCCCCTTGCCGAAGGGAACCGCACACCCCCACGCCTGGGGAAGGCGCACTCCGGGCACAAGGGCAACCGCACCACCCCGTGCCCGGGTAAAGCGGACCGGCGACGCAGCGGCACCCCCTTCACGGCCGCGCCAGCGAGATGGCGAGGTCATGGGATGATCGGGCGCCCGGGGCGCGCCATTGGCACCCCACGACCGCCGGAAGCTGGAGCACTCCATGAGCGTGACGCCGATTCGCCAAGCCCGCCGCGGCGGTGAGCGCATCAGCCCCGTCTTCCTCGGCATCGCGGCGGTCATGGCCGTGTCCGGCTGGGCGGTGTGGACCGGCTTCGCCTCGGACGCCGGCTTCGCGGTCTTCCTGTTCGTCGTGTCCGGCTGGGTCGTCTCGCTGTGCCTGCACGAGTACGCCCATGCCCGTACCGCCCTGCACAGCGGCGACATCACCATCGGCGACAAGGGCTACCTCACCCTCAACCCGCTGAAGTACACCAACGCCGCGCTCTCCGTCGTCCTCCCGGTGATCTTCGTGATCATGGGCGGTATCGGCCTGCCCGGCGGCGCCGTCTTCATCGAGCGGGGCCGCATCCACGGCCGGTGGCGGCACAGCCTCATCTCGGCCGCGGGCCCGCTGACGAACGTGCTGTTCGCCGTCGCGCTGATGCTGCCCTTCACCCTGCACGTGGACAGCTGGCCGCCGACTTTCCTGTCCGCCCTGGGCTTCCTGGCGTTCCTCCAGGTCAGCGCGGCCTTCCTGAACCTGCTGCCGATCCCGGGCCTGGACGGCTACGGCATCTGGGAGCCCTGGCTCCCGTACAGCTTCCGCCGCCAGGTGGAGCCCTTCGCGCCCTTCGGGCTGATCGCCACCTTCGGGGTGCTGTACATCCCCTCGGTCAACGAGAAGTTCTTCGACGGCGTCTACCACGTGATGGGCTGGTTCAACGTGCCGGACGAGTTCGCGAACTACGGCTACTGGCTCTTCCGCTTCTGGAGCCACTGACCCCGCGGCCGGCGGGCCGGTCGCGTCACGCGGCGGCGCGGGCCTCCGCCTTGGCCTTGCGGCGGTAGAACCACCACATGTTGCTGGACGCGCCCGCGAGCAGCACCCACACCACGCCGAGCCAGTTGCCGTTCACGAAGGACACGACGGCGGCGGTGACGGCGAGTACGCACACGACGAGTGCGTAGAGGGCGAGGCGGGGCATGGGGTGGACGGCTCCTGTCCTGACACGTACGGGCTGCGTACGCCCATTGTCCCCCATGGCCCGCGGTGGGGAGGCGGGCGGCCCGCGGAGCCGGTTGACTGGACGCGGCAGCGCCACCCCCGTCGGGAGAGGACGTCCTGTGGACACCACCATGCACGCGGTACGCGGTCACCGCCGCGGCGGTCCCGACGTATTGGCGTACGAGGTCGCACCGCGCCCGGTGCCGGGGGACGGCGACGTCCTGGTCGAGGTGCGGTCGGCGTCGATCACCGCGGGCGAGCTGGACTGGGACGCCACCTGGACCGACAGCCTCGCGCCCGGCGGCGCGTCCCGGCTGCCGGTGATCCCGGCGAAGCAGGTGGCGGGGGTGGTGGTCGCGGTGGGCCCGGACGCCGACGGTCCCGGCGTGGGCGACGAGGTCTTCGGGCTGATCCCCTTCACCCGGGACGGCGCCGCCGCGGAATTCACCGCGGTGCCGGCCGCGGTGCTCGCCGCGAAACCGCCGGGGCTCGGCTTCGACGAGGCCGCCGCCCTGAGCCTGGCGGGGCTGACCGCCTGGCAGGGCCTGGTACGGCACGGCGGCCTGCGGAGCGGTCAGCGGGTCCTGGTCCACGGTGCCGCGGGCGGCGTCGGGTCGCTCGCCGTACAGGTCGCGGCGGCGCTCGGCGCGGAAGTGATCGGCACGGCGGGAGCGCGGCACCTGGACTTCGTACGCGGACTGGGCGCCGAGCGGGTCATCGACCACCGGGCGGAACGCTTCGAGGACCTGGTCGACGAGGTGGACATCGTCTTCGACGCGGTCGGCGGTGAGGTGCAGCGGCGCTCGTGGGGGGTGCTGCGGGACAGCGGGGTGCTGGTGAGCATCGTCTCCCCGCCGCATCCGGACGCCGCCGTCCCTCGCGGGGTCTTCTTCGTCGTGGAGCCGGACCGTGCCGGGCTGACCGAGCTGTCCCGCCTGGTCGAGGCGGGGCGGCTGCGCGTGCCGGTCGATCAGGTGGTGCCGCTGTCCACGGCGTCTGCGGCGTACGCCGCGCTTGAGCGTCGGGGCCGACGCGGCAAACTCGTCCTCCGCGTCGCCTGATCCCGCCCTGGGGGCCGGCCTCCTACGCCGAACGGGCCGCGGGCCCAAAGGGGCGCGGGGGACTGCGCCACCAGCCCGCCACCGGAGGCGCGGGTCGCCACCGGACGAAAAGGGTCTCTTCGGTCCGTCCCGGACCACCGGCCGGCGGTGGGTTGCGCGCGCCGTTCCCCGCACCCCTGGGTGGGCACCGCCTGGCGCAGAGGTACCCCCCAGGCCCGGCCAGCGGGAGGGCACCCCCTTGCCGAAAGGGAGCCGCACCACCCCCGCGCCCGGGGAAAGCGCGCCGGCCGACGCAGGCGGCACCCTGGACGGGTCAGAGGTCGGTCAGGCGGAGGCCCGCGTGGGATTTGTAGCGGCGGTTGACCGAGATGAGGTTGGCCACGAGGGACTCGACCTGGTGGGCGTTACGCAGGCGGCCTGCGAAAACGCCGCGCATGCCGGGAATGCGGCCGGCCAGCGCCTGGACGACCTCCGCGTCGGCGCGGGATTCGCCGAGCACCATCACGTCGGTGTCGATCTCCTCGATCTCCGGGTTCTGCAGCAGCACCGCCGAGAGGTGGTGGAACGCGGCCGTGACCCGGGAGTCGGGCAGCAGCGCCGCGGCCTGCTGGGCCGCGCTGCCCTCGTCGGGCGTCAGCGCGTACGCCCCCTGCTTGTCGAAACCGAGCGGGTTGACGCAGTCCACGACGAGCTTGCCGGCCAGCTCCTCGCGCAGCGACTCCAGGGTCTTGGCGTGGCCCTCCCACGGCACCGCGACGATCACCACGTCGCTGCGCCGCGCGCACTCCGCGTTGTCGGCGCCCTCGACACCGTGCCCCAGCTCCGCGGCGGCGGACTGCGCGCGCTCCGCGTTGCGCGAGCCGATGATCACCTGCTGGCCGGCCCTGGCCAGCCGGTAGGCCAGGCCCCGGCCCTGGTCGCCGGTGCCGCCGAGGACTCCGACCACCAGGCCGGACACGTCGGGCAGCTGCCAGGGGTCCTTGGCCGGGGCTTTGGCGGGAGGCGCGGTCCTGCTGTCGTCAGCGTGAGTCATGACGGCGATCCTGCCAGGTGCGGGGCGCCGCGAGGCCGGGTGCCCCGCCCGGGGTGGCGGGGATCACCCGGCGGGGTGCGGGCGGCAGCGGGCCCGGGCGCAAGCGGCGTGACCGCCGAGGCCGCCGCGGGCGTACCGTCAGGCGGGCGGCGCCGGACGCAGCTCCATCGTGCAGCACTTGACGCTGCCGCCGGCCTTGTGGAATTCCGACATGTCCACGCCGACCGGCGCGTAACCGCGTTCCCGCAGCGGGGCGAAGAGTCCCGTCGCCTCGCGCGGCAGCAGCACGTTCAGGCCGTCGCTGACGGCGTTGAGGCCGAAGACGGCCGCGTCCTCCGCGGTGGCGAGCACCGCGCCGGGGAAGAGCCGGGCGAGCACGGCCTGCGAGCCGGGCGAGAAGGCGCCGGGGTAGTACATGATCTCGTCGGCGGTCTCGTCGAGCACGGCCAGCGCGGTGTCCAGGTGGTAATACCGCGGGTCGGTCAGTTCCAGGCTGATCACCGGCCGCCCGAAGAACTCCTGTGCCTCGTCGTGCGCGAGCGGGCTGCTGCGGAAGCCCTGCCCGGCCAGCAGCCAGGACGAGGTGACGGCGAAGTCGCCCTCGGCCTCGTTGACGTGCTCCGGCTCCCGTACGTCCGCGAAGTCGGCCGCGCGGGCCAGGAACCACGCGAGGTGCGCAGGGGCCTCGGCGGCCCGCTCCGGGTTGGCGAACCGCGCGCCCAGCACCCGTCCGTCGACCACGGTGGCGCCGTTCGCCGCGAAGACCATGTCGGGCAGTCCCTCGACCGGGTCGAGCAGCTCGACGGTGTGGCCGAGCGAGCGGTAGCGGTCGCGCAGGTCTTCCCACTGGAAGAGCGCGAGCACCGGGTCCACCGGTTTGTCCGGGTCCATCCACGGGTTGATGGAGTACGCCACACGGAAGTGCGCCGGGGGACACATCAGATACCGGCGGGGTGTCGCAGTGCGCAAAGAGGGCTCCTCGTGGTGGTGAGTGTGCCTGGGGTGCACGGGGGGCGGTCCCCCGCCGAACGGTCGGCCCGGCCGGGAACGTACTACCAGGATTGTGCGCCCGATCGCCGTATTCGGCGCCGGACTTCACGCAGAAGTAACTGCGCACCGCAGTTAGTGCGGCCGTGCTCCCGGCCGGCGCTCGGTCAGCGCTCGGGGAGCACGAGCGGGAGACCGGTGCGGGGGTGCGGGAACACCTCCACCGGATGGCGGTGGACCGCGCTGAGCAGGTCCGCCGTCAGCACGTCCGCCGGCGGGCCGTCCGCCGCAATGCGGCCGTCGGCGAGCACCGCCACCCGGTCGGCGTGTGCGGCGGCGAGCCCGAGGTCGTGCAGGACGACCACGACCGCGCGCCCGCGGCCGGCCTGCCCCCGGCAGATCCGCAGCACCGGCTCCCGGTGGTGCAGATCCAGCGCGGCGGTGGGTTCGTCGAGCCGCAGCAGACCGCCCGCTGGGCCAGTACCCGGGCCAGCGCCACCCGGGCGCGCTCGCCGCCGGACAGCGCGGGGAAGGGCCGGTCGGCGAAGCCGGCCGTCTCGGTGGCCGCCATCGCCTCGGCCACCGCGGGCTCGTCCTCGTCGGCGAGCGCGGCGCCCGCCCAGGGCGCCCGCCCCATCCGTACGACGTCGCCCGCGGTGAAGGGGAAGGCCAGCGGCGCGGACTGCGGCAGGACGGCCCGGCGCAGGGCGAGTTGCCGCGCCGACCGGTCGCCGGCCGGCGCCCCGCCGACCAGGACGCCGCCGCCCGCGGCGGGCACGTCCCCGGCCAGGGCGCCGAGCAGGGTGGACTTGCCCGCGCCGTTCGGGCCGACCAGGGCGAGCACCTGGCCCGCGGCCACGTCGAGGCCGACGCCGCCGAGCACCGGCCGGGACCCGAGCCGTACCCGCAGGCCGTCGGCGCGGGCCAGCACGTCGCCGGCGCGCGGCGGCGCGGGGAGCACGGTACGGCCGGGGCGCCTCATGCCCAACCCCCTGCCGGTTGCGGGTCCTGCGCAGCAGCCAGAAGAAGAACGGGCTGCCGACCAGCGCGGTCAGTACGCCGAGCGGCAGTTCCGCGGGCGCGGCCAGCGCACGGGCGGCGGCACCCTCGCGGCCACGGGCGCCGGCCTGCCGTCCGGCACGCTGCCCGGCGCCGCGGGCGCCCTGGTGCCCGCGGGCGCCGGGGTGACCGTGACAGCCGCACGCCGCCGCTCCTGACCCGCGTCCGGCAGCACGAGCGCCGGGCGGACCACTGTGGTCCGCCCGGCGCTCGCGGGTGGTTGTCGGGGCGGCGTTCGCGGGCTGGAGTCCGGTCGGCCTTCGCGGTACGGCGTCCGGTCGGCGTCATCGGGCGCGGGGGGGGGGGGGGGGGGGGGGGGGGGGGGGGGGGGGGGGGGGGGGGGGGGGGGGGGGGGGGGGGGGGNCCCCCCCCCCCCCCCCCCCCCCCCCCCCCCCCCCCCCCCCCCCCCCCCCCCGCCAAAGGTCAGGCGCTGCGCGGGAAGGCCTCGCCCAGGTCGGTGAAGACCGCGCTGTTCAGCGCGAACGCGTTCCTGCACTCCTCGACGACCCGCTGCCGCTCCAGGTCGTCCACCGCGAGCCCGTCAAGCAGCAGCCGGTAGTCCCGCTTGAAGGCGGCCGGGTTGGCGATGTCCTCGAAGACGTAGAAGCGGACGCCGTCGCCCTTGTGCGTGAGGTCCCAGGTCTTCTCGGCTATTCCGCGGATCACCTGCCCGCCGGACAGGTCGCCCAGATAGCGGGTGTAGTGGTGGGCGACATAGCCGGCCGGCCACTCGGCCGCGGTCTCGGCGATCCGGGCGGCGTAGCGGGCGGTGGCGGGCAGCGGCGAGGCCCGCTCCTGCCAGTCCCCGCCGAGCAGATGCCCGAGGTCGCGCTCCAGGGCGGCCAGCCTGAACAGTTCCGGCCGGATGAAGGGTCCGGCCACCGGATCGCCCGCGAGGCCCGCCGCGCCCTCCTCCAGCGCCCGGTAGACGAACCACAGCTGCTCCGTGTAGCGGGCGTACGCGGCGACGCCGAGCCCCCCGCCGAGCAGGTCGGCCATGAAGGAGGAGTTCTCCGCCTCGGTGTGCTGCTGCCGGCTCGCGTCGCGGATGACGGCGGAGAAGGGTTGCGCGGGCATGGGGCCTCCGGTTTCGGGCGGGCGGACCGGCTGGTGCCGCCGGCTCGATCCTGACAAGTTAGGTATACCTAAGTCAATGCCTTCCCGACAGGCTGTCGGGAAATTCTCTCCGGGAACACTTCCACCCCGGGTGGGTGTTCATTCCCGGCAAGAGGGAGGATGTCCTCCACCACCCGCGTAGCGTTGACACTGCGGGACGGGGGCGAGGGAAGGAGCTCGATGGCAGGCAAGAGCAGGTTGTCCGAGTGGGTGCGCCGCCGTACGGAGGGCAATTCGGGTGCCCCCCGGGCAGCGGAGCCGGACCTGCGCCGAGACCCTCTGGTCAGAGCTGCCGCCACCGCCGGCTTCCCGGTCGCGCCCGCCGCGCACCCCGCCAACTTCGGCTGTTCCTGTGAGCGCATCGGCTGTCCGATTCCGGCCGTCCACCCGGTGTCGCTGGCCTGGCAGACCCAGGCGAGCACCGAGCAGGACAAGGTCGACCACTGGCTGCGCACCGACCCGGTGGCCAACTTCGTGACCGCCACCGGCATCGCGCACGACGTCCTGGACGTCCCGGCGGAGGCCGGCCGGCTCGCCATCGAGCGGCTGATCGCCGACGGCGCCACCCTCGGCCCGGTCGCCGCCCGCGCCGACCGGCTGCTGTTCTTCACCGAGACCCGCGGCAATCCCGCCGACGAGGACGAGTGGTGGCCCTGCGAGCTGGACTGCCACCCCGAGACCGCCGACGAGCACCCCGGTATCCGCTGGCACTCCCGCGGCAGCTACGTGCTCCTGCCGCCGTCCCGGCTCCCCTCGGGCCTGACTGTCGAGTGGCTGCCCCAGCACGGCCCCGACCTGCCGCTCCAGGACCCGCTCCCGGTGCTGGACGTCCTCGCCGACGCCTGCGCCCAGTTCGCCTACGAGCCCGAGCGCGTACCGGCCACCTGGCTGCGCTGACCGGCGGCGGGGGTAGGGCTCACTCGCCCCTGGCGGACACCAGACCGACGACGCGGCTGAGGAAGACGGCCCGGCCGCTGCCGCCGGCCGGCGGGACGGTGACCGCCTCGTCGGCGAGGTGGCTCAGGGTGACCGAGGTCCGCGGGGTGCCCGTCATGAGGGCCTTGGTGTCGGCATCGATCGCCAGCTTGTAGCCGGCCCGGAAGGTCGCCCTCGACTGGTGGTGCGACGCGAAGAACACCAGCGCGCCGCCGTCCGCCGTCCGCAGCGCGACCGGCGTGAAGTCACCGCCCGCGGCGGGCTGGTCGGCGTACTGGGTGACCGAATTCGCGTTCTGGGCGTGGGCGCTACGGCCGCTGCGCAACTGCGAGGTGGCCGGTCCCGCCGCGAAGACGGTGCCCGCGTCGCTGCCGCCCAGATAGGTGGCGTAGTCCGCGCTCAGCTGCCCGGGCTGCACGAGCAGGTCGGTCCCCGCCAGGCCGAGCACGACGGCGTAACCGTCCTTGTCCCGGGCGAATTTCGGTACGTCCGCGGTGGCGACCGACGCGACGTACACCGCCTTCCACGGCTGCCCGGCGGCGGACCGCCGGAAGACCAGCAGCCAACGCGCCCCGGTGGCGCGGTTGGTGGCGGTGTCGGCCACGAAATACTTCGGCCAGCCGACCTGCCGGGGTATCAGGTACCGCGGGTCGGAGAAGGCCAGCGGGCGGAAGCCGGCGTTGCCGTCCGGGTGGTTGGCGTGCTTGGCGCGCAGCCCGGCCTCGTCGGTGGTGCCGAGCGCGCCCGACTCGACCGCGCCGATGCCGCCGGCGTCGTAGACCTTGCCCACCCGGTTGTTGACCGCGGCGAAGTTCGCCAGCACCCGCGCGGCCTCGTCCTCGCGCACCGACGGTACGTTCGCGCGCTCGCCGTGCACCGTCACGCACCCGGCCAGCGGCAGCACCAGCGCGATGACGGCGGCCCCGAGGCACAACCTGCGGCGGTTCATGGCGCGTGGGCTCCTCAACGACTCATCCGCACGATCGCCGCCACCCTACCCGCCGCGCACCGGCCCCTACGGCAGGGTCAGGATCTCCGCACCGTCCGCGGTGACGACCAGCGTGTGCTCGAACTGCGCTGTCCGCTTGCGGTCCTTGGTCACGACCGTCCAGCCGTCGTCCCACACCTCGTACTCGTGGGTGCCCAGCGTCAGCATCGGCTCGATCGTGAAGGTCATGCCCGGCTGCATCACGGTGGTCGCCCGCGGGTCGTCGTAGTGCGGGATGATCAGACCGGAGTGGAAGGACGTGTTGATGCCGTGCCCGGTGAAGTCCCGCACCACTCCGTAGCCGAAGCGCTTCGCGTACGACTCGATGACCCGGCCGATCACGTTGATCTGCCGCCCGGGCCGCACCGTCTTGATGGCCCGCGCCAGCGACTCCCGGGTGCGCTCCACCAGCAGCCGCGACTCCTCGGCGACGTCGCCGACGTAGTAGGTGGCGTTGCAGTCGCCGTGCACCCCGTGGATGTACGCGGTCACGTCCAGATTCACGATGTCGCCGTCGCGCAGGACCGTCGAATCGGGGATGCCGTGGCAGATCACCTCGTTGAGCGAGGTGCACAGCGACTTCGGGAAGCCGCGGTAGCCCAGGTCCGACGGGTAGGCGCCGTGCCCGGTCATGTACTCGTGCGCGATCCGGTCCAGCTCGTCCGTGGTCACCCCGGGCGCGACGGCCTTGGCCGCCTCCTCCATCGCCTGCGCCGCGATCCGCGACGCGATCCGCATCCGGTCCACCGTCTCCGCGTCCTGGACCTCCGGACCGGTGTACGGCGTCGGCCCCGGCTTCCCCACGTATTCGGGGCGCGGGATCGAGGCGGGCACCTGCCGGGTGGGCGAGAGTTTTCCGGGGACGAGCAGCGACTGGTCAGACATGCCGACGAGTGTATCCGCGCACGATCGGGCAGGCTGGCCGCATGGGGCTCCGCCCGGGGCCAGGACAGGAGAGACAGATGGCACTCTTCCGCGAGAAGAAGCCGGCCGGCAAGCCGGGCGAGTGGTTCTACTGCATCGAGCACAAGCGGGCCGAGGAGGGCCCGGACTGCCCGTCCAAGAACCGCTTCGGCCCGTACCCGTCCCGGGCGGAGGCGGAACACGCGATGCAGCGGGCCGCTGAGCGCAATCTCGAATGGGACACGGATCCCCGGTGGGACGACAAGTCCTGAACATGCGGGCCGCGGTCCTACCGCCCCCGCCCGCGGTGGGTGCGTGCCTGCCCTCCGCCGCAGAGGGTGCCCCCCGGGGGCGCGGGGAACTGCGCGCGCAACCCACCATCAGCGTCGCGTGACGACGGACCGCACCACCCCGGGGGCGCGGGGAACCGCGCGAACAGCCGTCGACCAGCGGCACGTCGCCACCGGCAAAGGGGCTGTTGCTGTCGCGTCCGGACCACCGGCCGGTGGCGGCCGGGCGCGCAGTTCTCCGCGCCCCTGAGGGGGCACCCTCTGCCGTAGAGGGCACCCCGGGGAGAAAGCAGCGCCTAAAGTGCGGGGATGGCGTATGACGCAGTCGTCGTGGGCGGCGGGCACAACGGACTCGTGGCAGCGGCTTACCTGGCCCGGGCAGGGCGCCGCGTCCTGGTGGTGGAGCGGCTCGGCGCGGTCGGCGGCGCCGCGGTGTCGAGCCGGGCGTTCAACGGGCTGGACGCCCGCCTCTCCCGGTATTCGTACCTGGTCAGCCTCCTGCCCAGGAAAATCGTGGACGACCTCGGCCTGGACTTCGCGGTCCGGCGCCGCCGGATCTCCTCGTACACCCCGTACGGCGGCACCGGGCTGCTGGTCGACGCGCAGGACGCGGCCAGGACCCGTGCGGGTTTCGCGCGGCTGACCGGGGGCGACCGGGAGTACGAGGCCTGGGAGCGCTTCTACGCGATGACGCGCCGGGTGGCGGAAGCCGTTTTCCCGACGCTCACCGGGCCGCTGCCCAGCCGGGCCGAGCTGGAGCGCAGGGTCGGCGACCCGGACACCTGGTCCGCGCTGTTCGAGCGGCCGCTCGGCGAGGCCGTCGAAGCGGCCTTCACCGACGACACCGTGCGCGGCATCGTGCTGACGGACGCCCTGATCGGCACGTTCACCCACGCTCACGACCCGTCGCTGCGGCAGAACCGCTGCTTCCTCTACCACGTGATCGGCGGCGGCACCGGCGACTGGGACGTGCCGGTGGGCGGCATGGGCGCGTTCACCGACGCGCTGGCCGCCGCCGCACGCGCGGCCGGCGCGGAGATCGTCACCGGCACCGAGGTCACCGCGATCGAGGCCGACGGCGTACGCGCGGC
This sequence comes from Streptomyces sp. IBSBF 2435, assembly GCF_036815005.1. Lineage (NCBI taxonomy): Bacteria > Bacillati > Actinomycetota > Actinomycetes > Kitasatosporales > Streptomycetaceae > Streptomyces > Streptomyces sp. IBSBF 2435. Next base: position 49,905 of record NZ_JAJSYW010000037.1, read on the forward strand.
GCTGACCTTCGCGGACGGCCGTACCGTCGAGGCGCGGGACGTCCTGGTGAACGCCTCCCCGTACACCCTGGCGGGCCTGCTCGGCGAGCAGCGGCCGGTGCCCGCGCCCGAGGGCGCCCAGCTCAAGGTGAACATGCTGCTGCGCCGGCTGCCGCGGCTGCGGGACACCTCGGTCGACCCGCGCGAGGCCTTCGCCGGGACCTTCCACATCGCCGAGGGCTACAGCGCGCTCCAGACGGCGTACGAGCAGGCCGCGGCCGGGCGGGTGCCGGACGCGCCGCCGTCGGAGATCTACTGCCACAGCCTGACCGACCCGTCGATCCTGTCCCCCGAACTCGCCGGGCAGGGCACGCACACGCTGACGCTGTTCGGGCTGCACGCACCCGCGCGGCTCTTCGCGGCCGACCCGGCGGGCACGAAGGACGCGCTGCTGCGGGCCACCCTGGCGCAACTGGACGCGGTGCTCGCCGAGCCGCTGGCGGACTGCCTGGCCCTGGACGCGGACGGCCGGCCGTGCATCGAGGCGAAGTCGCCGCTGGACCTGGAGCGCGAGGTGGGGCTGCCCGGCGGGCACATCTTCCACCGCGACCTGTCGTGGCCCTACGCGGAGGAGGGCGCGGCGGACGCCATGGGGAGGTGGGGCGTCGGCACCCCTTATGCCAACGTCTACGTGTGCGGCGCCGGCGCGGTCCGCGGCGGCGGGGTCAGCGGTGTCCCTGGGCACAACGCGGCGATGGCGGTACTGGAGAAGGCACGATGAAGCAGCACAGGACCACGGCGGTAGCCCGGCGCGCGATCGGCCGCCAGTGGCGGCGCGGCGGCCGGTGGCACACCCTGGAGGGCGGCGCGGAGGGTGTGCCCGAGCAGCGGCGCTGCACCGCAGACGTGGTGGTGGACTGCGCGGTCTACGAGGACGGCTGCCGGGCGGCGTCGCTGCCGCCGCAGCAGGCGCTGGACGAGGCGCGCAAGCGCGGCGGCTTCGCGTGGATCGGACTGCACCAGCCGGAGGCCGAGCACCTGGCGGAGATCGCCGAGGTCTTCGGGCTGCACCCGCTGGCGGTCGAGGACGCGGTGCAGGCGCATCAGCGGCCGAAACTGGAGCGGTACGGCGACACGCTCTTCCTGGTGCTCAAGACGATCGTCTTCGTGGAGCACGAGCGGCTCACCGCGACGAGCGAGGTCGTGGACACCGGCGAGCTGATGATCTTCCTGGGGCCCGACTTCGTGGTCGTGGTGCGGCACGGCAGCGCACCGGGCCTCTCCCGGGTGCGCAAGGCGCTGGAGGCCCGCCCCGACATGCTCAGGCACGGCCCCGCGGCCGTGCTGCACGCGATCACCGACCAGGTCACCGACGACTACCTCGACGTCGCGGACGCGGTCGAACTCGACGTGGACACCCTGGAGGCCGACGTCTTCTCCGCCGCCCATGGCGACGACGCCGAACGGATCTACCAGCTCAAGCGGGAGCTGATCGAGTTCAAGCACGCCGTCTACCCGATGGCCCGCCCCCTGGACCGGCTGACCGAGGGCGCGGACGGGCTGATCGGCGCGGAGATGCGGCGCTACTTCCGTGACGTGTCCGACCACCTGTCGCACGTCAAGGAACGGCTGCTGGCGTACAGCGAACTGGTGGACGGGCTGCTGGCGGCGAATCTCAGCCAGCTCGCCGTGCAGCAGAACGTGGACATGCGGCGGATCAGTGCCGCCGCGGCGATTCTGGCGATCCCGACGATGATCGCCGGCTTCTACGGGATGAACTTCGACCACATGCCGGAGCTGCGGTGGTCGTTCGGCTACCCCCTGATGCTGGGCGTCACAGCCACCCTGTCCGCCCTCGTCTACCGCGCCTTCCGCCGCTACGGCTGGCTCTGACGACGGCCCCTCTGCCCGAGGAGGGCGCGCCCCTCCCCAGGGCACGGGGGTTCTGGGGTACCCCTTCCGCAAGGGGGTACCCCTCAGGGGCGCGGGCACCTGTGCGAACGACCACCCACCGGCCGGTGGTCCGGAGCGAACCGAACGGCCTCTTTCGGCCGGTGGCGACGTGCACCCCGTCGACGGCAGCCGCGCAGTTCCCCGCGCCCCTGTAAGGCGCCGCCTTACGCGGCAAGCGCCCCCGCCCCGCACCAGCGGGAGACGTTACGCGGGGTCAGCCGGGGGCCAGGCGTTACCCCAGTCGGTGTCGCGCGCGGCACGGTACGTGGAACCGTGCCGCTTGCTCACCGCCGTACGCTCCAGCGCCGCCGGCACCCGGCAGAGGTCCAGCAGGACCAGCCCCTTGCGGATCTGCGGGTGCCTGACCACCCGCGCCCCCGCCGGGGCCGCCGGAAAGCGTGCGGCGGCCACGTAGCTGAACTTCTCGTCCTCGTAGGGCAGTACCGCCCCCTTGACCTGCCGGTGCAGCGCGGTGCGCTGCACCCGCGCCGCGAAGTGGCACCAGTCGTCGCCGGTGACCGGGCAGCGCCCGTCGTGCGGGCAGGGCGCGAGGACGTGCAGCCCGGCGGCGATGAGGCGGTCGCGCGCGTCGATGACGCGCGCGTACCCCTCGGGGGTGCCGGGCTCGACCACGACGACCGCGCCCCCCGCGGCCTCGGCGGCGGCGGTGACCAGGGACTCCCTGGCGGCGGCGGTGAGTTCGCCGAGCACGTAGGAGACGGTGACCAGATCGGTCCGCGGCAGCGGGGCGGCGGCGCCGAGCGGCTGCCTGGTCCACTCGGCGTCGCGTACTGCCGCGGAGTCCGCGGCCTTCGCCAGGGTGGCGCCGAGGGTCAGCGCGGGCTGCGACCAGTCGAGCACGGTGCTGTGGTGCGCGGCGTCCCGCCAGGCGTCGGCCACCGCCCAGGTGGCCGCCCCGGTCCCGCCGCCGAGGTCGAGGTGTGTGCGCGGGGTCCAGTCGCCGGACTGCAAGCGGAATGCGCCGAGTGCCGCCCGGACCGCGGCATACGTGGCCGGCATGCGGTATGCGGCATAGGCGGCGACATCCGCCGCGTCGCGCAGGATCGGGGCCGCTGTAGGGGTCGCGCCGCGATAGTTCTCGATCAGCCGGTCGACGTGTGCGGACGCTCTGCTCGGGGCGGTGGACTGCAGTTCGTCGGCGAGAGCCGCGCGCAGATCGGCGGGGAGGGGCACGGTAGGCACAAGCCCCAACTGTAGTGGGCTTTCACAGTGGTAACGGCGGCCTTACACTGTGTGGTCATCCGTGCGCCATAGCGACGTTAACTCGGTCATAACATCGGCTCGAATATACGTAAACCACAGCGGAAGGATGGCTCGTTGGCCTAGCGTTCGCTGGTACCACGGAATGCCGCCACTTGGGGAAGTGGAAGGGCGTCGAAGGTCGCGAGGTGCCAGGGGGGTACATGCGGCGTGTCGAAGCACAGTCGGCCATACCAGTGATACCCGTAGCAGGTGAGCGGAGAACAGGTCGAAGCACACATCCGCCCGGATTCGGAGCACAGGGACCTCAGGGCCCGGCCGCAGGAGCGCTCGACGCGCCCCTGCCGCTGACGTATGCCGAGCGGCGTACGCGGCGGGCCGGGCGGAGTACGGCGGGACGGCACGGCGGGCAGCGCGCCTACGGCCACAAGGCCGACTGGTTCCTGCCGGTCGCGCTGGCCGCCGACGCGGTGGGCGCGGGTGTGCCCACCGCGGTGGTACTGCACGCGGGCGCGCAGCCGCACCCGCTGCTGTGCGGGCTGGCCGCCGCCGTGGCGTGGCCCGCGGTGCGGGCGGCGCGGCGGCGCTATGCGGCGGGCGCGCTCGGCGAGAGCCGCGGCAGCAGGCCGGTGCTCGGCGACTGGCTGGTCCTGCTCGGTGTGCTGGCGGTGCTGCGGACGGCGTTCGGCGAGACCGTCCCGGCGTCGTTCGCGCTCGCCGGGCTGGTCTGGGCGCCGCTGCTGACGGCGGTCTGCCGCAAGGTCACCTATCACCGGTTGATCGCCGCCCGCCGTGAGGCGCAGGCGGTGCGCCGGGTGCTGGTGATCGGCGAACCGGGCGCCGCCGACCACGTGGTGGGGCATCTGGCGGCCAGGACCGAGCACGCGTACGTGGTCGTCGGAGTGGTCCCGGTCGGCGGCGCGAAGCTGGAGTGCGGGGCGCCGGTGACCGAACGGCTCGGCGTCCTGGACCCGGCCGGGCCGCGGGACGACGCGGTGGTCGTCCTGCGGGCGGCCCGTGAGCACAGCGCGGAAATGGTGCTGGTGGCGCCAGGGGCGCGGCTGTCGGCCGAGCGGCTGCGCCGGCTGTCGTGGTGCCTGCACGACGAGGGGCTGCCGGTGGCGCTGCTGCCGGGCCTGGTCGATGTCCAGGTGCGCCGGGTCAGCCTCGACGCGCCCGCCGGGCTGGTGGTGCTGCACATCGCGCCGCCGGTCACCCGCGGGGTGCAGGTCGGCCTGAAAGCGGCGTTCGACAGGATCGGCGCGGCGTTCGGACTGCTGCTGCTGGCGCCGCTGTTCTGTGTGGTGGCGGCGACGATAAGGATCACCTCGCCGGGTCCCGCCTTCCACCGGCAGGTGCGCTGCGGCCAGCACCGTACGCCGTTCACCATGTGGAAGTTCCGCACGATGGTGGCGGACGCGGAGGCCCGCAAGGCGGAGTTGGAGCGTACGGGCGCGAACGAGCACGACGGGCTGATGTTCAAGATGCGCCGGGACCCGCGGGTGACCGCGGTGGGCCGGCTGCTGCGGCGCTGCTCGCTGGACGAACTGCCGCAGCTGGTCAATGTGCTGCGCGGCGAGATGTCACTGGTCGGCCCGCGCCCGCCGCTGCCGGAGGAGGTCGACCGGTACGACGAGGTGGCGCTGCGGCGGCTCGCGGTCAAGCCGGGCATCACCGGCCTGTGGCAGGTCAGCGGGCGCTCGGACCTGTCATGGGACGAGACGCTGGCGCTCGACCTGCGCTATGTGGACAACTGGTCGCTGGCCGGCGACCTGGAGGTCATGTCCCGCACCCTGCGGGCCGTGCTCGACGGCCGCGGGGCGTACTAGTGCGCGACCACCGTCTCGTCCGCGCCCGGGTCCGGCTCAGACCCGGTGGCCGGGGCCGAACCTTCGGCCCCGGCCTGCGCCCGCCACTGCCCGTAGACGGCGGCGATGCCGTCGCGCAGGGTGATCCGCGGCTGCCAGCCGAGCGCCGACAGCCGGGAGATGTCGAGCAGTTTGCGCGGGGTGCCGTCGGGCTTGCCGGTGTCCCAGCCGATCCGGCCGCGGTAGCCGACAACGTCCCTGACGGTTTCGGCGAGTTCGCGGATGGTCAGGTCCTCGCCGCAGCCGACGTTGACCGGCTCGTCGGCGTCGTAGTCGCGCAGCAGCAGTGTGCAGGCGGCGGCGAGGTCGTCCACGTGCAGGAATTCGCGGCGCGGGGTGCCGCTGCCCCACAGCGTCAGCTCGGGCGCCCCGTCCCGTTCGGCCTCGTGGAAGCGGCGGATCAGCGCGGGCAGGACGTGCGAGGTCGCCAGGTCGAAGTTGTCGCCGGGGCCGTAGAGGTTGGTCGGCATCGCCGAGATGTACGCGGCGCCGTACTGCCGGCGGTAGGACTGCACCTGGACGATCCCGGCGATCTTCGCCAGCGCGTACGCCTCGTTGGTCGGTTCCAGCGGGCCGGTCAGCAGCGCGTCCTCGCGGATCGGCTGCGGGGCGAACTTCGGGTAGATGCACGACGAGCCGAGGAACAGCAGCCGCCGCACCCCGGCCGCGTGGGCGCCGGCGATGACGCTCAGCTGGATCCGCAGGTTGTCCTCCAGGAACTGCACGGGGTAGGTCGAGTTGGCCATGATCCCCCCGACCCTGGCGGCGGCCAGCACCACCGCGTCCGGGCGGGTCTCGTCCAGCCAGGCGGCGGTGGCCGCCGCGTCGCGCAGGTCGAGTTCGGCCCGGGTGCGGGCCAGTACGTGATGGCCCTCGGCGGTGAGGCGGCGGACCACCGCCGAGCCGACGAGGCCGCGGTGGCCCGCGACGAAGATCCGCGCGCCATCCGGCAGTAGTTCTGTCATGAACAGCATTGTGTCAGCGCACTTCGGCTGTTCGGACGTTAATTCCGTATTCATGCGGACCTGAACCGCGACCACTTGGGGGAAACGCATGGGCAAGACCGCGCTCATCACCGGCGTGACCGGGCAGGACGGCTCCTATCTCGCCGAACTGCTGCTGGACAAGGGGTACACCGTGCACGGCCTCGTGCGCCGCTCGTCGTCGTTCAACACCGAGCGCATCGACCACATCTACCAGGACCCGCAGGCGGAGAACCGGTCCTTCGTGCTGCACCACGCCGACCTCACCGACGGGGTCGCCCTGGTCAACCTGCTGCGCGACCTGCGGCCCGACGAGATCTACAACCTCGGCGCCCAGTCACATGTCCGGGTGTCCTTCGACGCGCCGCTGTACACCGGCGACGTGACCGGGCTGTCCACCCTGCGGCTGCTGGAAGCGGTGCGCGCCAGCGGTACCGAGGCGCGGATCTACCAGGCCTCGTCCTCGGAGATGTTCGGCTCCGCGCCGCCGCCGCAGAGCGAGCACACCCCTTTCCACCCGCGCAGCCCGTACGGTTGCGCGAAGGTCTTCGGCTACTGGTCTACGGTCAACTACCGTGAGGCGTACGGGATGTACGCCGTCAACGGCATCCTGTTCAACCACGAGTCGCCGCGCCGCGGCGAGACCTTCGTGACCCGGAAGATCACCAGGGCGGTGGCCAGGATCAAGGCGGGGCTGCAGGACCGGCTGTATCTGGGAAATCTGGACGCGGTCCGCGACTGGGGCTACGCGCCCGAGTACGTGGACGCCATGTGGCGGATGCTCCAGCGCGACGAACCGGAGGACTACGTGGTGGCGACCGGCGAGGCCGCCACCGTACGGCAGTTCGTCGAGGTGGCCTTCGGGCACGCGGACCTGGACTGGACGCGCTATGTCCGCCACGACCCGAAGTACGAGCGCCCCACCGAGGTGGACGCGCTGATCGGCGACGCGAGCAAGGCCCGCGACCTGCTCGGCTGGGAGCCCAAGGTGCGGGTCGCCGACCTGGCCGGAATCATGGTCGAGGCCGATATCCGGCAGGTCGCCGACCAGTTGGCGGGCGCCACGATCCGGATCGACAGATGAGCTGCCGGGCGCTCCCGGCGCCGCGTCCGACAGATGCCGTGATGTCGGACGACTTCACCGTACTTCACCGGTTTCGGCAAAAAGCGAGACCTCGGCAAGCGGAAGCCCCTACTCTGCGGTCCACCACAACGGCCGTTCCTGGCCGCTGCACATCAGGGTTCTGGGGGGCAACTCATGCGTAAACGGCTGGCAATACCTGCTGCCGCGATACTGGCGGCAGCGACGCTGGGGGCGGTGTCGTCACCATCGGCGACCGCGCTCCAAGCACCGGTCGGGCTCACCGCCGACAACCTGGGCACGTATCAGACCAACGGCGTGGTCTGGGCGATGGCCCAGGCGAACGGCATCGTCTACACCGCGGGGACCTTCTCCGCGATCCGGCCGGCCGGGTCCGCGGCCGGGACCGGCGAGACGGCGGTGGCGAATTTCGCCGCCTTCGACGCGGCGACCGGGCAACCGGCGGGCTGCCAGCTGAATTTCACCGTCGGCTCGAACAACGCGACGGTACGCGCGCTGGCCGTCTCGCCCGACGGCCACACCCTCTACGCGGGCGGCTTCTTCGGCCAGGTCAACGGGGTCGGGGTGAGCAGCCTCGCCGCGATCGACCTGGACACCTGCACGGTCAGCGGCACCTTCCACCCGGCGGTGGCGGGCACCGTGCGGACCATCGAGGCCACCGCCGGCACCGTCTACTTCGGCGGTGACGTCACCACGGTCAACAGCCAGTCCCGGGGCCGCTACGCGGCGGTCAGCAGCGCGGGCGCGCTGCTGCCCTGGGCGCCGACCGCCGACAACCCGGGCCGGGCGCTGGCGCTCACCCCGGACGGCCAGAACGCCATCCTGGGCGGCGACTTCAACACCGTGGACGGGGTCGACTCGCACTCCCTCGCGGTGGTCGACGCCTCGACCGGCGCGCTGGTCAAGGCGTACCCGACCGGCTTCATCGACGCGACCTCGGTGACCAAGGACATCGTGGTGGACGCGGCGAGCAACAGCTTCTACACCGCCAACGAGGGCACCGGCGGCGGGGTCTTCGACGGCCGGATCCGTTTCAGCCTCACCGACTTCAACCAGGTGTGGCGGGACAACTGCCTGGGCGCCACCCAGACGCTGACGGTCTACCAGACGGTCCTCTACAGCGGCAGCCACGCCCACGACTGCTCCAGCATGGGCGAATACCCCGACTCGGTGCGCAAGCACCTGCTGGCCGAGTCGGTGGACGACCCGCGTCTGCTGGCGTGGTTCCCCGACACCAACGACGGCATCGGCGAGAAGATCGGCCCGCGCGTGATGGCGCTCGCATCCTCGGGCGGCACCGACTACCTGTGGGTGGGCGGCGAGTTCACCACCGTCAACGGCGCGGCCCAGCAGGGTCTGACCCGCTTCGCCAGCGGCCCCGACACCGGGGCGCCGACCCTGCCGCAGACGTCGGTGACCAGCATCGGCCCCGGCTCGGTGAAGGTCAGCTGGCAGTCCAGCACCGACACCGACGACGGCCTGCTGACCTACCGGGTCTACCGCAACGGCGGCACCACCCCGGTCTACACCGTCACCGGCAGCTCGCTGCCGTGGATCCGGCCGCAGCTCACGTACACCGACACCAATGTCACCCCGGGCGTGAAGTACACCTACCGGGTCTCGGCGAGCGACGGCACCAACACCAGCGCGCAGTCGCCCAACGCGGCGGCGACCGTACCGGCGGCGGCGGAGGCGTACCCGACCCAGGTGCTCGCCGACGGGGCCTCCCTCTACTGGCGCTACGACGCGGCCTCGGGGTCGTACAACGCGGACTCCTCGACCGGCGACGACAGCGGGATCAGCGTCGGCGGCCCGGTGCACGGCGTGACACCGGGGGCGGTGCCTGGCTCCAAGGCGTACACCTTCAACGGCTCGACGCAGTGGACCTACAGCGACCGGCTGCACCCGACGCCCACGCAGTACAGCATCGAGACGTGGTTCAGGACGGACACCACGACGGGCGGCAAGCTGATCGGCTTCGGCAACAACTCCACCCACCCCAGCGGCAATTACGACAAGCACATCTACATGGCCGACAACGGCCGGCTGGTCTTCGGCGTCTACACCGGCGCCACCCGGACGGTCACCACCCCGACGTCCTACAACGACGGCGACTGGCACCTGGCGGTCGCCACCCAGGGCGCCGACGGCATGAAGCTGTACGTCGACGGTGTACTGCGGGCGCTGGACCCCACGGTCACCACCAGCCAGAGCTTCGACGGCTACTGGCACGTCGGCTACGACAGCCTGGGCGGCTGGCCCTCGTCGCCGACGAGTTCGTACTTCGCCGGTTCGATCGACGAGACCGCCGTCTACCCGGCGGTGCTCACCCCGGCGCAGATCGCGAACCACTACGCCCTCGGGACCGCCGGGTGATGCGGACCGACCGCGCGACCGCTGCCGCCGCCGTCCTCGTGACGGCGGCGGCAGCGCTGCTGCTCACCGGCTGCGGCTCCGGCGGCGGCGACCCGGCGGACAAGGCCGCCGAGCGGCCGACCGCAGCCGTCACGGTCTCCGCCGGCGCCCCCGCGACGACGCCCGCCGGTGCCTCCGCAGGCCCGCCCGGCACCGCGCCCGCGACCGAGGCACCCGGGTCGGCGGCCGACGCCCCCAAGGTGCCCGGCCCCCAGCTCACCCCGCCCGGCGGCGGCAGCTTCACCAAACAGCAGAAGACCTATCTGTCCGGCCGGGTGCCGCGGGGCACCGACCCCGTGGCGATCCTGGAGGGCGGCCAGGAGATCTGCGACCGGCTGACCCGTACCTCGCAGGTCGACAAGGCCGCGGCGGCGAGCGCGATCATCACCGGCGACATCAGCATGTCCGGCGCGTCCGCGGCCGTCAGCGCCCTGTGCCCCGACCAGCAGCCCGTCATCGACGCGGCCCGGCGCGGCTTCGGCGACGGGACCTTCACCGTCGCCGCCACGTCAGCGCCCGGCACGTCGGTCACGCCCGGCCGCTACCGGGCGCCGCACCCGTCGCCGTCCTGCAACTGGCGGGTGACCGGCGCGAACGGCGCCACCTTGACGTCGGGCGGCGCGGCCCGGCTGACCGTACCGGCCGCCGCGCGCGGCATCACGTCCAGCGGGTGCTACGCCTGGCTGGCCGCAGGAGGGACCTGATGGACAAGCTGCCGCTCGTCGTGGCGATACCGACCAAGAACGAGGCCGAGAACATCGCCCGTACGGTCTCCTCGGTGATCGGCCACGTCCAGGCCGTCGTCGTGGTGGACTCGCACAGCACCGACGACACCTGCAAGATCGCCGCCGGACTCGGCGCGGAGACCGTCGACTACGCCTGGGACGGGCGCTATCCGAAGAAGAAGCAGTGGTGCCTGGACCACGTCCACCCGGAGATCCCGTGGCTTCTCTTCCTCGACGGCGACGAGACACCGAGCCCGGAACTGCTCGGCGAACTGCGGGCCGCCTTCGCCGCGGGGCCGCCGTCGGTCGCGGCCTTCGACATCCCGCTGGGCTACTGGTTCGCCGGCCGGCGGCTGCGGCACGGCTACACCATCGTCAAGCGCGCGCTGATGGACCGCACCCGCTGCCGCTTCCCGGAGGTCGGCGACCTCGCGGCGCCGGGCATGGGCGAACAGGAGGGCCACTACCAGCCGGTGGCCGAATCAGCCGCGCGGCTGCGCTCCCCCATCGAGCACGAGGACCTGGATCCGGTGCGCACCTGGTTCGAGCGGCACAACCGCTACTCCGACTGGGAGGCGTGGCTCGAACTCAACCCGCAGGTCAAGGAGTCGATCAGAAAGGTCAAGACCCGGCAGGGGCAGCTCTTCCACAAGGTGCCGTTCAAGCCGCTGGTGTCCTTCGGCTACGCCTACGTCTACAAGCGCGGCTTCCTGGACGGCAGGGCGGGCCTCGACTACGCGCTGGCCATGAGCTTCTACCGCTGGCAGATCGGGCTCAAGACCCGCGAACAGCGCCCCCGGACGCCATGACCCCGGCGTAGACCTCCAGCAGTTCGTCCACGACCGCGTCGATCGAGAAGCGGTCGTGGATGAGCTGCCGGGCGGCCCGCGAGGCCTGTTCGTTGGCGGCCGGGTCCAGCAGTTCCAGGATCGCCCGGCCGACCAGCGGGCCGTTGTCCGCGTCCGGCGCGCTGTCGGTGATCCGGCCCGCCCCGGCCGCCTCGACGTCGGGCGACAGCCCGCCGGTGCGGGTCACCACCACCGGCAGCCCGACCGACATCGCCTCCAGGATCGACACGGCGAACGGCTCGACCACCGACGGCAGTACGTACACGTCGGCCGCCCGCAGCCGGGCCAGCACCTCGTCGTGGCCGAGCGCGCCCGGGCACTCCAGCGACCCGGCGACGCCGAGGTCGGCCGCCAACTTCCGCATCGGGCCGGTCAGATCACCGGTGTCGGGTCCCGCCAGCACGAAGCGGGCGTCGGGATACCGGGCGAGGACGGTCGGCATGGCACGCACGAAGTCCTCGGGCCGCTTGCGCTTCTGCACCCGGGCCAGATAGAGCACCGTCGGCGGGCGGTCGCCGCGCGGCGGGCGGTGGTCCTGCGGTGTCACGCCGTTGACCAGCCGGTGGAAGGTCCGCAGCGGGGTGCCGGGCACGACCGCCTGGACGCCGTCGCGCTCCATCCGCGTCAGGTGCAGGATCGCGTCGGCGCGGCGCAGCACCCGCTTCATGCCGAGCAGGTCGACGGCCTTCGCGAACAGCTTCTCCGTCGGGTCGATCATCCCGTGCGTCTGCACCACGAGGGGGACTCCGGCGTCCAGCGCGATCAGGGCGAAGGGCAGCGTGATCAGGTCGCGCATGAGGTGGACGTGGACCACGTCGGCGCCTTTGACCATGCGGCGGGCCCTGCCGAGCAGCGCGGGCGAGGTGATGCCGCTGACCTCGAACGCGGGCAGCACGTGGCGGGCCTGGTGCACGAACGACGGCACGCCTTCGACTTCCGTGGGCAGGGGGCCGGTGAATTTGTCGCCCAGCGTGGCGATGCGGGCGTCCACGCCTTTGCCGCGCAGGCCTTTGGACAGATTCAGCGCGACCCGGGTCGGACCGCCGAAGTCGTTCGTGGGCGTGTGCAGTGTCACGACATGCAGGACCCGCATGTCTCCCCCTCTCCCCCGGGTGCCCGCCGGGCACCCGCCAGAGCAGCCTAACCGGGTACGCCCCGCCGCGCGGCCCTTCGGCCGTTTTGTCGTCAGCGCTGTCGTCAGCGCTGTCGTCAGCCGCCGCGGAAGTGCGAGAGCGGCCGCGGCCGCGGGGCGGGCGGCCATAGACTCACGGCCGGGGGTGGGCGGATGGCGCTGAGTACGGGTGCGCGGGTCGGCGGGACGGCGGCGTCCGTGCCGCGCGCGGCACTGTCCCGCGCGCTGGCCGTACCGCTCGTCGTCGCGCTCATCGGCTTCCTCCCGGGCTATGTGATCGCCCAGACCGGCGAGGGCGTCCACGACTCGGCGTACTGGCTGCAACTGACGCTGACCGTCTACGCCGGCGGCCGGCTCGCCGCGATGGTGCTGGCCCGGCGGCGCCGGCTGATCCAGGGCGCGTTCTGGCTGTTCGTCTACGTCGCCATGGGCGTCGCCCCCCTCGCGCAGGAGGTGCTCGGGCAGGTCCCGACCCCGGTGGTCGGGCCGAGGTCCGACACCACGACCGCGATCACCCTGGTCCTGCTCGGCTGCGCCGCCTTCGACGTCGGCGCCCTGCTGGCCCGGCACCGCCCGGCGGCCCGGGTGCGGCGGGCGCGCCCGTCCGCCCAGGTCTCCCGCCGCAGGCTCTGGCTGCTGATCGCGGTCGCCTACCTCGGCAGCGCGGTCTCGATCGTCAAACTCGGCGGTATCGCCGTCTTCTTCACCAGCCGGCAGGCGATCAGCGAGTCCGTGCAGTCCAGCGGCCTGTCCGGCGGCGACAGCCATGTCGGCTCGGCCTTCGTCCGCGGCTTCGGCACCGTACCCGCGCTGCTCGCGCTGCTGTTCCTGGTGCGCTGGATGATCACCTCCCGGGTGCCCCGGCGCACCCCGCTGGCGATCGGCGCGCTCGGCGGCCTCGTGGTGATCAACGCGATCGTCAACAACCCGATCTCGAACCCGCGTTACTGGTTCCTGACGGTCGTGTTCTCGCTGCTGTTCACCGCTTTCCCCAGGAGCCCGGTGATGTATCGCGCGGCGCTGGTGACCGGGGTGGTCGCGGCGCTGCTGCTGTTCCCGTTCCTCGACCGCTTCCGCTACGACTCCGGCGGCTACCACCCGGTGCAGACCACGTCGGTGCTCGAACCGCTGACCATCAAGGACTACGACCAGATCGGGATGTTCGCGAACACCCTGACCTTCGTGCACTCCGGCGTCGGGCACGCGCACGGGCGGCAGCTGGCCGCCGACGTCTTCTTCTTCGTGCCGCGCTCGGTGTGGCACGGCAAGCCGCTGGACTCCGGGGTGCAGGTCGGCCGGTGGATGGGCATGACCAACACCAACCTGTCGTCGCCGCTGTGGGCCGAACTGTGGCTGGACTTCGGCCCGGTGGGGATGGGCGCCGGCTTCCTGGCGCTGGGCTATCTGTGCGCGCGCGGCGACCGGCGCTACGCGCAGCGGACGGTGGAGGACGGGCGGCCCGGTACTCTGATGGCGGTGGTGATCCCCCTGGTGTGCGGGTACTCGTTCATCCTGCTGCGCGGCCCGCTGCTCCAGGCGTCGGGCCGGATCGGCATCGCGGCCGTATGCCTGGCGCTGGTCACGACGTTCAGCGAGGACCGGCGGAAGATCCTGCGATGACCGCGTCGCCCGTGCCGTCCTGGGTCTGCTGCGAGGCGGCGGGCGCCGCGCGGCGCCTGAGCGCGGAGATCCGCAGCCACAGGGCGGCGGCCTTGAGCGCGGAGCCCAGGCACAGGCCCCAGGCGGCGCCGTAGACCCCGTCGACGCGGTAGCCGGCGAGCATGAGGACGACCGAGGCGAGGGAGAAGACCACCTGGATCGGCAGGGTCGCCTTCGGCTGGAGCACCCGCAGGGTGAGCAGGGCGCTGGTGCCCAGCGCGATGCCCGCGTACTGGCTGCCGGAGGCGGCGAGCAGCCCTGAGGACGCCGCCCAGGTGTCGCCGAGCAGCTGGCGCCCCACGTGGTCGGGCAGCAGCAGCAGGACGACCGTCCAGACCGCGGCGACCCAGGCCAGCGCGACGGCCAGCACCGCGGTGGCGCGGACCTTGCCGTCTGCGCCGCTCACCCGGTTGAGCAGCGGCGGCCCGAAGGCGGTGGCGGAGTTGAACAGCACGTTCATCGGGCCGAAGAGGGTGGTGGCGCCGCGCAGGGCGCCGACCGCGAGCGGGGCGGCGAAGAGTCCGAGGCCGACCACGGCGAGCTGGCTGGTGGCGTTGCCGACGCCGAACTCGATCACGAAGCGCTGCCCGAGGTGCCCGCGCCGGACGAATTTGCGCAGGTCCAGCGGCGCGTCCCGGACGTGCGGCCACAGCAGCGCGGCGGCCACCAGCAGCGCGGGCAGCGCGGACAGCCCCCATACCGCCACCAGCCGCTGCGGCCCGGCCCCGTGCGGCTGCACGGCCAGCGCGGGCACCGCGACCAGCAGCCGTACGGTGTCGCCGACCAGGGCGTAGTGCGGCAGCCGCAGGGCGGAGAAGCAGTAGCGCAGGCCGTCCTGGGTGAGCACGATCGGCAGGACGAGGCCGAGCACCGCGAGCCCGTGCGCGGTCGCGCCGTCCGTGAGGCTCAGGCCGACGGCCATGGTGAGGCCGATCGCGGTCGAGGCGAGGGCGGTGAAGGTGGCCGCGGACCGGCAGGCGGCCCGTACCCGCTCGCCGCCGCGTTCCAGCACCAGCGCCTGGCCGACGTAGGACACGCCGACGCCGAGCAGCACGGTGAAGATCATGTAGACCATCGAGAACACCGAGAAGCCGGCCGCGGTGGACAGCCGGGCGGCGACCACCAGCACGATGATGTTGGTGAACGCGGCCACGCCCTGGTCGGCCACCGAGCTGAGGATGGCCGCCTTGGAGCCGATGCCCGCGGCGCTCTCCGCGGTGTCGGCGCCGCCCTGGCCGCCGTCCGGGTCCGCGCCCGTGTCGTCGTCGGGCGCGCTGTCTGGGCCGGCCCCGGCCGCGGTGTGGTGCCGCGGGGCGGGGCCGCTCAAGGGACCGGGTGCCGCTCCGGCGGGGTGGTGACGGTCTCCCTCGGCAGTTCGCCGTCACGCCGGACGGCATGCGCGCTCGGCGCGGCCGGCCGGGGCCTGCGGCCGAGGCCGAAGCGGCGGGTGGTGCCCGGCTCCGCGGAGTGCAGGACCACGCCGAGGACGGCGGCGCCCGTCGCGTCGATGAGTTCGCGCACCCGCTCCAGGTCGGCGCGGTGCACGGCCCGCGGGTCGCACACCACGACGAGTCCGTCGACCCGGTCGGCGAGCGCGACGGCGTCGGCGTACGCGAGCACGGGCGGCGCGAGGACGACCACGACCGAGCCGGGCTCGTCGGCCTCGGCGAACAGCCGCCCGGCCGGCGCGGAGGTCAGGGCGCGGGCGACATTGCGCACCCGGCGGCCGGGTACGAGGTCGAAGGAGCCCGACTCCCCGGCGTCGATGGGGATCTGCAGCCCGGCGGGCCACGCGCCGTCGCCGGGCCCCGACGTCCTGGCCCAGCCGGGCCTGGCGCCGTCCGCGGTCCGCAGCCGGGTGGACAGCGCGGGGGTACGCAGGTCGGCCTCGACGAGCAGCACCTCCATGCCCATCTCGGCGAAGGACGCGGCGAGGTTGACCGCGACGGCCGCGGGGGTGTCACCGGTGCCGCGCGGCGCGACGACCAGGACCCGGCGCCGGTCGGCGAAGCGCTTGTCGTGGGTGAGCCGGAAGGCGATGGCCCGGTACTCCTCGGCGAGCCGCCCGTCGCCGCGCCCGCCCGCCAGCAGGCCGTTCGTGCCGCCGCCGTTCCCGCCGCCCGCGCCGCCCCGGCCGCGCAGCCGGGGCAGGGTGCCGAGCACCGGGGCGCCCAGCGCGCGGGTCACCTCGCTGTCGCTGCGTACGGTCGGGTCGAAGACCAGCCGTACCCAGGCACCGAGCAGGCCGAGCGTGACGCCGACGACCGCGCCGAGGCCGAGCATCATCGGCAGCCCGGGGCCCGCGGGCGCCGAAGGCGCGACGCCCGGTTTGATGACCACGCCCGGGGTGGTGTCCAGGGCGCGCAAGGCGCTGATGTCGGAGTTGAGTTCGATGATCCGGCTGAGCAGGTTGGTCTGCGAGGAGACCAGGGTGCCGACGACCTGGCTGCTCTTGGCGTGCTCGATCTGGTCGAGCAGGTCGTTGCGCTGGGCGACCATCGGGTCCAGCTGGGACTGGTAACTGGCCACCATGCGCGTGACGGTGGCCTTGGTCTGCGCCTGGCGGTCGTCCAGATAGGCCTTGGTGAAGGCGTTCACCCAGTCCGCCGCGCGCTGCGCGCTGCTCGCCGTGCACGTGAAGCGCAGTACCAGGGTGTTGGGCGGGTTGGTGATCTGCAGGCAGCGCGACATCGTCGCGACCGGCGCGTTGGCCGTCCTGGCCGCCGCGTCGGCGACGCTGCTGCTGAGCGCGCTCTGCCGCTCGGTGCCGATGTCGATGTTCTTGTCGGCGGTGGCCCCCGCCACGAAGGGGTCCTCGATAGCGGCCCTGACCCGCACCTCGCTCGTCGCCGTATAGGTGTCGGCGCCGCTGAAGGCGAGGTAGGCGCCGCCGAGCAGGCCGATCAGCAACCCGGCCACCAGCAGCGCCCGGTAGCGGATGAGCTGGCGGAACTGGTCGCGCAGCAGGTCGGGTTCGTCCTGCGGCTGCTCCGCGCGCGTTACGTCGGTCACTTGACCTCTGCCCCCTCGTCGTCCCCGGCCGCGGGCACCACCGCGGGGGCCGGGGGTTCGCCCAGCGCTTCGGCGAGCAGCGCGTCGATCCGCGCGAGGCCCGCTTCACGGCTCAGGTGCTCCCGTACGTAGACCGGTCCGCACGCGCCCAGCGCGTCGGCCCTGTCAGGATCATCGGCCAGTGCGCGCACCGCGTCCAGCAGCGCGCGCGGATCCTCCGGGGCGACCACGACCCCGGCGCCCGAGCGTTCGACCTCCTGCGCGGTGCCGCCGGCGGCGGCGACCGAGGCGAGCACCGGTCGCCCGGCGGCGAAATAGGAGGTGAGCTTGGACGGGATGCTCATGTCCAGCACCGACGCGCGCTGCGTGACCGCGAGCACGTCGGCGGCGGCGAGGATGTCGGGGAAGTCGGCGTCGTCGGCGGGCGGCGCGAACTGGAGGTTGGGCAGGGTGCCGGCCAACTCCCCCAATGCGCGGCGCTGATTGCCGTCGCCCATCAGGACGACCTGCAGTTCGGGGTCCAGCCTGGCCGCCGCCACGAGGACTTCGAGGCCCTGCTTGAGGCCCATGTTGCCCGAGTGCAGCAGCACCGTGCGGCCCGGGCGCCAGCCGAGCCGGGCGCGCGTCTCCTCCGGTGGGCGCGAAGGGCTCGCGACATGCGACCAGTTGGGTACCAGGCGGATACGGTCCTCGGG
The DNA here is from genome assembly GCF_036815005.1 of Streptomyces sp. IBSBF 2435. Classification (NCBI taxonomy): domain Bacteria; kingdom Bacillati; phylum Actinomycetota; class Actinomycetes; order Kitasatosporales; family Streptomycetaceae; genus Streptomyces; species Streptomyces sp. IBSBF 2435. Next base: position 67,497 of record NZ_JAJSYW010000037.1, read on the forward strand.
CACGCCCAGCGCGGCGACCTTCGGTATGAACGTCTCGTGGATCACGCCGACCAGGGTGGCCCGGCGCAGCGCGTACGACTCCGCCGCCCCGGCCGCGGCGGCGACCCTGCCACCGCCGCGAATCCCGCTCTGCGCCGCCGCCGCGCCCATCAGGTCCTGCACCACGGGGACGTACGGCACCCGGTGCCGGCGGGCGAGCCGGGCGCCGATGATTCCCCCGGCCAGGCTGGGCAGTTGGGCGACGACCGCGTCGGGCCTGCCCATCGCGGGCGGCGCGTACAGGCCGTGCCCGAGCACCGACGCCTCGAACAGCGCCCTGCGCACCGCGGTCTGCCGCGGCGGCACCGTGTGGCGGCGCCGGTGCACCCGCACCCCGGCGCGCTCCTCCTCCGTACGCCACACACCCGCGTAGGCCGGGTCGAGCCGCCACGCGGGATAGTGCGGCATCCCGGCCAGTACGTGCACCTCGGCGCCGCCGGCCGCCCAGTGCTCGGCGATCTGGGTGGCGTAGGGGCCGATTCCGGCATGCTCGGGTGCGTAGTTGGTGGAGACCAGCAGCAATCGGCGGCGCGCGCCGGAATCGGCCACGTGGTGTTCCTTCCCCCCAGAGACGAACAAGTGCCCACACTAGCCGTTCACCGGGGCATCACGCCCGGGGTTGCGAAGCGTTGGACTTTGGCAATTCGCCGCTTGACCGCGCGACGGCCCGGCTATCGTCTGAGACTCCGCACCGGCGGTGAGCGTTGTACGGTTTTTCGTGCGGCTGGGGGGTCGTGTCATGACACATCGGGTCGGTACGCATCGGGTCGGCTACGCACCGGGGGTCTACGACCTCTTCCACGTCGGCCACCTCAACATCCTTCGGCACGCCCGCAGCCAGTGCGACTACCTGGTGGCGGGCGTGGTCTCGGACGAGATGGCGCAGCTCGCGAAGGGCCGCAGCCCCGTGGTGCCGCTGGTGGAGCGGCTGGAGATCGTGCGCAGCGTGCGGTTCGTGGACGCCGCCTTCGTGGAGACGGTGCCGGACAAGGTGGAGACCTGGCGGCAGGTCAGGTTCGACGTGCTGTTCAAGGGCGACGACTGGCGCGGCACCGAGAAGGGGCTGCGCCTCGAACGCGACTTCGCGGCGGTGGGGGTGGAGATCGTCTACTTCCCCTACACCGTGCACACGTCGAGCACCCAGTTGCGCCGGGTGCTCGACGTGCTGGCCGAGCCGGTCAGATCGCCCGAAGCCCTCTGAACCACTTGGTGAGGAAGGCCGCGAGGAAGACGGCGTGCACGGCGAAGAGCGCGAGGTAGGCCCAGCGGAAGGCGTCCTGGCTGCCGAGCAGCAGGAAGACGGCGCAGAAGACGCCGTAGTCGACCGGCAGCAGGGCGACCGCGCGCAGCCGTGAGGGCGCGGCCTTGCTCCGCTGGTCCGCCGGCCGCTTCGGGGTGAGCTTGTCGGTCAGCAGGCCGCCGAAGAAGATCATGACGGCGGCCAGCTGGAAGCCGAGCGGCAGCAGCAGCCAGCCGTCGCCCGGCAGGGAGAAGTGCCGGTAGAAGGTGATCAGCACGGCCGCGTGCACGGCGGTGATCTTCGCGCAGTCCACCACATGGTCCAGCCACTCCCCCGCCGCCCCGCCCGCGCCGAGCAGCCGGGCGAGCTGCCCGTCGGCCGAGTCGAAGGCGAAGCCGACGGCGAGCGCGGCATAGACCGCGACGGCCAGCCCCCATGAGGGCGCCGCCACGGCGAGGGCGGCGACACCGCCGTAGCTGAACCCTGCGCTCACCAGGGTCACCTGGTTGGGCGTCATCCCGGCTCGGTACGCCCCCGCCGCGAGGACGCGCCCGGCGGGGCGGTTCACGTAGCGCGAGTAGAGCGATACGCCTTTGGCGGTCTTCTGGGCGCCGCGCAGCTGGCGCAGGGCGGCGGCGTAGCCCAGCGG
>NZ_JAJSYW010000038.1:0-57746 GCF_036815005.1 Streptomyces sp. IBSBF 2435
GGTGTGTCGTCGGGGTAGAGGGCGGTCCACCAGTCGTCGCCGGGGGTGGCGGGGGCGTGGGCGACGCCGAGGTCACGCAGGTAGTGGAGGATGCGCAGCTCGTCCGCGTCGGGACTGCTGGTCATGACGGGGTGCTCCAGTCGGGGGTCCGGTCTGGTCGCTCGCGGTCTGCTCGCCGGTCTGCACCGGGTGGTGCTCGCGGGTCTGCTCGCGGTCTGCGGGCTGCATCGGGCAGCCTCAGCACCGGCCAGCACGGGGCTGGCCGGCACTGGGGGCGCCCGGCGTCAGGCGGTGGGAGCCCCGCCGTCCTGCTTCTCGCGGGCGACCAGCGCGGCGTAGGCGCGGCGCACCCGGTCCTCAGCCCCGATGAACCCGGCGACGCGGAAGGCGTTCACGGCCTGGCGGTAGGACAGCGGCGGGTCGGTCTGGTAGCGCAGCCAGCGCAGGACGACGTCGAGGTGGGCGTCAGTCAGGGGCTCGCCCGTCACGGGCACCGTCACGCCTGCGACGGCGGCGAGGTCGGCGAGCGTGACGGCGGGCGTGACGGTCGACTCTTCGTCGGGCTCGGCTGCGGTGCTGACCTGCGTGACGGAGTCGGGCTCGGGGTCCGTGACGGGTGTGACGGGCTCGGGGTCGACCGGTTGCTGGACGGCCGGGGCGGGTGCCGGGTCGAGGGCGGGCGTCACGCCCCCCGTCACGGCGTCACGGTCGGGTGTGACGGTCTCGGGCAGGGGTGTGACGGCGGGGGCGAACATCGCGGCGAGGGCCGTGTCGGCGCCCTCGGTGAGGCGGGCGCGCTGGACGTCGGCGAGCTGCTCGCCGAGGCAGGTGTCGCCGTCGCCGACACGGCGGGCCAGGCGCCAGGCGCGGCGCTCGGCACGGTCGCGGACGGCCTGGTCGGGGTGCCGCTGGGCGCGGGCCTGCTCGTAGGCGAGTGCCCGTACGGCGGCTGCCGTACGGCGGCGGGCCTCGGTGTCCACGCCGGTCGTCCGCACGACGATCCGCCGGGCGAGCAGCCCGGCGCCCTCGGCGGCGGCGACCATGGCGAGCGGGGTGGCGGCGTAGACGACGGTGGAGGTGAGGCCATGGGCAGCGACCGCGCCGACCGTGGCGGCGACCGCGGGCAGCGCCCACAGGCCGAACCGGACGGCGGCGGGCGCCGTCTGGCCGAGCATCACCAGGCCGACGTAGACCAGGGCGAGGATCAGGGTCGCGCCCTCGCCGGCCGCGACGGCGCCGAGCGCGGTCGGTCCGGCGAACGCGGTCGTCAGGTTGCTGTAGGTGCCATAGGCGCCGAGGCCGCCGATGGCGAGCATGCCGGTGGCGGTCACGCCGAGGACGACGGCCTGGGAGGTGCTGAGCGGGCTGCCCGCAGGGGTGGCGGTCATCGGGCACCGCCGGCGCAGATGGGGCAGCGGTGGTCGGCAATCTCGTTGTCGTGGCACCGGTCGGTGCAGGCCCGGCAGAACGGGGTGTCGCGGTGGCGGGCGTGACCGTCGAACCGCGTGTCGGCCTCGTCGAAGGGCTTCCGGCAGACGGCGCAGGCGTCCGCAGTGGCCACCGCGAGGGCGATGGGCTCGGCGGGCTGCCACAGGGTGTAGGTGACGGGGGCGGCGGCGGTGCGGGCGCGGAGGTCCGCTGCCAGGTCGGCCGGGTCGAGGTGGGCGACGTACTCCGGGTGCAGGGCGACCGCGAGCACGGCGTGGAGGTCGATGATGCGCTGGTGCATCAGCTGGTGCCAGGTGGTCTCGTCGGCGTCGGCGGTGCTGGGCAGCGGCAGCTTGACGGTGTCGCGGATCCCGGCGAGCAGGTCGAGGACGCCGCTGTCCAACGTGGACTCGCCCTTGCGGGTGTCCTTCGCGGCGGCGTCGGTGGTGTGGCCGTGGCCGTGGCCGGGCTCGGTCATCGGCCCTCCCCGCGGTGCTCGACGGCCAGGCGGCGGGCGACGCCGCGGACCTTCGCGGCGGCCTCCATCAGGTCCGTGGCGAGCGCGTCGAGGCCGTCCGGGTCGTAGCCGGGCGCGTGGTCGTCGAGGAGTTGCACGACGACGTACACCTCGTCGGAGTGGGTGCACGACGGGGTGGGGAACGGGTCCTGCCACAGCATCAGCTCGATCAGCCGGCGCGGCCCCTGCTCGGTGTTCACCGTGACGTCGATCGGGGGACCGCTGTGGACGATCTCCTCACGAGGGGGCAGCAGTACGGTTCCGTCCGGGCCGGGCGGGTGTCCCTGGTGGTGGATGCCGGTGCACCAGGTGGGTTCGGGGATGGTGATGGTGCCGTGGTCGCGGGTGTGCACCGTGATGGTGCGGTCGGCGGTCACCGGTTGCCGCCGGCCGGGCGGGAGGTGTCGGCGTCGGCAGGCTCCGCCGAGGCCGGGCCGGTCGACTGCGCCCCGAGCGCGTCAACCATCACGGCGAGCTTGGTGCGGAACGCGTCGAGCTGGGCGAGGAGGTCGACAGCCTTGGCGTAGTCGAGGTCGTCTTCGTGGCTCGGCTCGGCGTACACCGACAAGAAGGTCGGCCCGTCCGGCTTGCCCTCCCACTCAGAGCTGCAGAGGTACGCGTTGAGGATCGCGCCCTTCGCGTCACCGCACGTGACGCGCTCGGCGACGTCGCAGTCGGTGGGCGGGACGTACGGGGGTTTCCCGTCGAGGGTGTCCGCCATGGCTGCCAGCCGGGGCAGGGCGTCCAGGATCTTGGTGATCTCGCGGCGCAGCCCGCCGGCGGTCAGCTCGCACTCGCCGAAGGAGACCGCGGCGCCCGCGCCTCGCTGGCCGGTGTCCCGGTCGTCCTCGGCGATCAGGTAGGCGTCGAGGTACGGGGTGGCGGTGTGGTCGTGCTTGTAGGTCCCGCCCAGGCCGCAGTCCTGGGCGACCTGGACGGGCTCGCCCTTGTGCCATTCGTGTTCACCGGTCTCGGTGCACCAGGCGAGGACTCCGCAGCGCTGAACGGCGTGACCGGTGAGGGCCTGCTGCTCGGCGCGTTCGGCGTCGATGTGGGCCAGCACGCGGGCGGCGAGGCCGGCGGGGTCGTCCGCGTCGGCGAAGATCTGGTTCATCTCCGCCATGGCCGCTGCCTGCTCCGGCGTGGCGTCGGACGTGATGGTGAAGATGCCGGGAGGGGTGATGTCCGCGGCCCGGGTGTGTGCGGCGACGTACGCGAGGCCGGTGCTTCCCGTACGGGCGTCTGCGCTGGACATGGCGTCGATCAGGGCGGCCGGGTTGGCGTGCCGGCCGTCGTCGGCGAGGACCGCCGCGGGCAGCGGCGGGGGTGTCATGACGAACCCGCGGCGCTGCTGTGTCGGGGTCTTGGTGGGGGTGACGGGTGTGGTGGGTACCTTGGTTTTCACGATCTGCTCCCTGCGGTTTCAGGTGGTGGATCGAGGCCCCGGCCGGAGCTACCGACTCCGGCCGTGGGCCGTCTTGCTGTTACGGCTCGTCGTCCTCGTCGGCGTCGAAGTCGTACCGGTCCGACCAGTAGTCGCGGTCTTCCGTGGCGACGTCCCGGGCGGTCAACTCGTCGTCGGCGTAGAACATGAGTGGGGCCTTTCTCAGGCGGCGACGGGGCGGTACTCGTCCAGGACGGCCGGCGCCTTCGCGCGCTCGACCTTGAGGGACGGGGCGGACTGCTTCATCGGGACGGGGCCGAGACCGAGACGCTTGTACGTGGCGCGGATCGCATCGAGGTCGGCGGTCTGCCGCGACGACGGGGTACGCGACACCAGCCACTGCCCGTACAGGCCGGCGGGGAGGCGGTCCAGGATCTTGCGGGCGGCGCGCTTACCGCGGTCCGCACGGCGGGCCTGGTCAGCGGCACGGGCCAGCTCGGCGGCGGCGGCCTCGATGTCAGCGAGGTCCGGCAGCTCATCCGGGGTGTACGCGTCGGCGGGGTCCGGGACGACCGGCGCCTGGTCGACGACCAGGGCGGCCGGGGCGACCACGGAACGGAACGCGTCCGAGAGGCGGGAGAGCATGCGGCGGGGAGCGGTCTGGCGCTCACCCTGAGGGCGCATGAGAACATTCAGCACAGCGGGCTCCTGGTTGACTCAGGTGTTCCGTTAGGCCCTGGCCGGGAGGTGAGATTCCCGACCGGGGCTGCCTTGCGTTTAAGAGCGTGTCAGATCAAGTTCCGTCCCGACGGCGTATTCCGCCGTGCTCATGCCCGCCTCGGCCGCCGCCCGGCACACGCGCATCCTGCGGTCCCACCACGCCGGCCGGCGGCGTGCGCCCGGCCTGCGGCTGTTCACGTCGAGCGGCACCGGTGACGAAGACCGCGGGGTAGCCGTCCTGAAGATATTCATTGCTGGTTCCTCCCGTTTCGGGTTGTTTCGCGACCGGCTCAGCGCCGGTCCTGAGGTGATCCGGGGCATGCGGGACCACGCCCCGGGTGTGTGGTTGGTCTGCGAACGGCCGGTGTGCCGGGTTCAGCCGCTCCCGGCGCCGAGGACCGCCCCTGCCAGGCCGATCACCACTGGTACGACGCCGACCAGCAGGAAGGCCGGCAGAAAGCACAGGCCGAGCGGCGCGGTCGCCATCACTGCGGCCCGCCTGGCCCCCGCGAGAGCCGTCCGGCCGTGCGCGGCACGCAGGTCCGCCGCGAGGCGGGACATCTCCGCCACCGGCGCGCTGCCGGTCGTGGAGGCCCTGGAAAGGCACCGGCCCATCTCGCGGGCGGCGGGCAGCCCGCCGAAGCGCTTCCAGCACTCCACGGGGTCCCCGCCGAGCCGCAACTCGGCCTGAGCCCGTATCAGCGCGTCCCCCAGCGACCCGCCGAGACAGCCGCCGACCGCACCGGCCGCCTCTCCCGGCGTCGCACCGGCCGCAAGGCAGGCGGCCATGAGGTCGGCGCACAGCGGCAGTTGCGCCGGATCGGGCCCCGGGGGCGCCGTGCGGCCGCCTGCGGCCCTCCGACGGCCGCCGAGCACCCGTCCGGCCCCGGCGGCCGCCAGTAGCCCCACAAGGACGCCCAGCGCTCCGCCGACGAGCACGCCCGCCATGAGCCCGGCGGCTGCCGCGGGACCCCACCGCCGTGCCGGCCCGTCCACCGCCTGCCGCAACCGGCCGGGCTCCGTCCGGCGCGGACGGACCTCGCCGAGCGCCGCCCGCAGTCGGCGCACCCGCTTCCGCCGCCGCCCACCGTCGACGGCGACGACCAGTGCCGCGCCGCCCGCAGCCACTGCCGCCACCGCTGTCCCCAGGCTGTGGACAGACCCGGCGCCCGCGAACGCCGCCAGCGTCAGCGCCCGTGGCCCCCGGTCCGGCCCACCCGGCAGCCCGGCCCTGTCCCACCGGGCCGACCCGCCCGTACCGTCCACGGGCGTCGTACGGCCGGTGCCGGAGCCGCGCCCGTTTTCCGCAGCCCGGATGATCCGGGCCGTCCAGGCGAGCCCCGCCCATTCCAGGAGGCCGCCCGCCAGCAGGCACACCAGGCCGGTCGGGGTGTGCAGCAGGATCACCGCCGGACGGGCGCCAAGGCCCGCGCCCAGCACGATGCCGAACAGCGGCAGCAGCGCGAGCAACCCCGCGGTGGACCGCGGCCCCGCCAATTGCGCCCGCAGGTCGTCGCGCTGGTCGGCCTCGGCCCGTAGTGCTGCGGCCACCCTGTCGAGGGCGGCGGCCAGGCCCGCACCGCCGTCCACTGCGACCTGCCAGCACGCCGCCATCGCGGCCAGGCCCCTCGTGCCCTCCGACAGCCGGGCCGCCGCCCGCAGGGCCTGCGGCACATCACCGCCGAATCTGGCGGCCGACAGCAGCAACCGGGCCGCGCCGGACAGCTCGGGCGCATCGGGCCAGCCGGCTGCCTCGACCACGTCGCCGAGCGCGGCATGCGGCGGGCGGCCCGCCCGCAGGTCACCGGCCAGTGCGCCGCACAGCGCGCCGACCGCGGCGGCGCCGCGATGCGCCGCAGCCCGCTCGGCCCGCCGCCGCAGCGCACGCCGCGTCAGCGGGATCGCGGCGACACCGGCGAGCAGCGGCAGTACCGACCGGGTCGACAACGCCAACGCCGCCCCGGCCGGCAGGCACAGCGTCTCCACGCCGGCCCACCGCCCCAACCGGACCGCACGTCCGAACCATCGCCCCGGCCAGCCAGCCTCCCGCCGGGCGGCATACCGCTCCACGCGGCACCGCAGCCCCACGGCCGCCTCCCGCAGCCGCTCCCCGCCGGATCCGCCGGGCGTCCGCCGCCGCTTCGGCCCGTCCTGCCGGGCCGCGCCGAGCGTCCGGTGCGCCCGCCGCCGCGGCCCGCCGCCTTCCAGCGCCGTCCACAGAAGCACGCACGCGCAGAGCACGGCCGCCCACACCACCGCCATCGGATCAGTCGCCCTCATGACGCCCCCCGCTCCCGAGCGCGTGGCCCAGCCGCAGTCCGACCTCTGACACCCGCCACCGCCGCCTGCTGCGGAGCACAGGCCCTCGGCCACGTCCTGGCGGCTCGAACCCCTGCACGCCGGACCCCGACACGCACCGCCGCCGGCCCCTGGACGCACCCCGCAGGCTCCCCAGCGCCCGCGCCGAGCGGAAGCCGAGTCCTCGCCCCCGCCGCCACCGCCGGCCGCGGGCCATCCGCGTCCGCCCGACCGCCGCGCTCATGCCGCACCCCGGGCGCACAGTTCCGTCAGCCGCGCCCAGCCCGGGCCGTGTTCGACCCGGCCGCGGCCGTCGCGGAACATCGCGGGCACAGTGCCGACCAGGCCGTCCGCCCCGCGGCGCAGTACGTGGATCTCGGCGACCCGGCGCAGGCCCGCGGTGTCGCGGGCCAGATGGATGACGAGCGACAGCGCCGCCGCCAACTGGCTGTGCAGGGCGGCCCGGTCGAGGCCGGCGGTCGAGCCGAGCGCTTCCAGCCGGGCCGGGACGTCCGCCGCCGCATTGGCGTGAACGGTGCCGCAGCCCCCTTCATGACCGGTGTTCAGCGCACTCAGAAGGTCAGTGACCTCGGGGCCCCGCACCTCGCCGACCACAAGCCGGTCGGGACGCATCCGCAGCGCCTGTCGGACCAGGTCCCGCAAGGTGACCTCGCCCGCCCCTTCCTGGTTGGCCGGGCGGGTCTCCAGCCGGACGACATGCGGGTGGTCGGGACGCAATTCCGCGGAGTCCTCGGCGAGCACGATGCGCGCGGCGGGATCGACCAGGCCGAGGAGGCAGCTGAGCAGGGTTGTCTTGCCCGAGCCCGTGCCGCCGCTGACCATGAACGACAGCCGGGCGTCCAGCACGGACCGCAGCAGTGCGGCGGTCCCGGCGTCCAGGGTGCCCGCGCAGACGAGTTCGCCGAGGGTGAAGGCGCGGGAGCGCACCACCCGCAGGGACAGGCAGGGCGAACCGACCACGACCGGCGGCAGCACCGCGTGCAGCCTGGTGCCGTCCGGCAGCCGAGCGTCGACCCAGGGACGGGCGTCGTCCAGCCGCCGGCCCGCGCTGGTGGCCAGCCGCTGGGCGAGCCTGCGGACAGCGGCGGCGTCGGCGAAGCGGACGGTGCCGCGCTCCAGACCCCGGCCGCGGTCGATCCACACCTCGTCAGGACCGTTGACTAGGATGTCGGTGACGTGCGGGTCGGCGAGCAGCGGCTCCAGTGGTCCCGCGCCGACGAGTTCCGACCTGAGCGCGCCGACCACGCCGAGCACTTCGGTGTCCCCGAGCAGTCGGCCCTGGGCGCGCAGCGCCGCCGCGACCCTGGCGGGTGTCGCTTCGCCGCCGTGTTCGGCCAGCCGGAGCCTTACGGCGTCGAGCAATTCCGTGCTCATACCGGCACGCTCCCGCCGCCGGCCAGTGCCTGTGCGAGGAAGGCGGTGCAGAAACGGGCCAGCGGTCCGCGCCCGGACGAGCCCGGCGGTCCACCGCCGTCGAGCGCGTCGACCGCCCTGCCCTCCAAAGGCAGTTCGCCGGCCAGCGGGAGTCCGACCAGCCGGGCGGTCTCGCGGTCGTCGAGCCCGGAGGCGAAAGGGCCGCGGGCCACCACCCGCAGGTCCTTGAGGACCATGCTGACGGCCGCCGCGACCCGGGTGGCGGCGGCGACCGCCCGCAATTCGGCGGGCACGACGATCAGTCCGACATCGATCTGCGCCAGTGTCTCGGCAACCGCCTCGTCCACCCGGCGCGGCAGGTCGACCACCACCACTCCGCCGCGCCGCCGGGCGGCGCCGAGCACCGACCGCATGGCCTGCGCCGGGACGAGCACGGAGTCCCCGCGGTCCCAGCTGAGCACGCTCAGCGATTCGAGCCGCGGCAGGGACTCCTCCAGCGCCCCGCTGTTGACCCGGCCGCGTGAATCGGCGAGGTCGGGCCAGCGCAGCCCGCCGGTCCTTTCGGCCCCGACCAGGATGTCGAGGCCGCCGCCGAGCGGATCGCCGTCGATCAGCATGGTGCGGCGGCCGGCCCGTGCCGCGGTGACGGCGAGGGCGCAGGCCAGCGTGCTCGCGCCGGCGCCGCCGCGGCCGCCCACCACTCCGATGGTCAGGGCGGGTTGGCCGACCCCTTCCGCGATGTCGGCGATCCGGTCGACAAGCCAGCTCTCCGCGTCGGGCAGCAGCAGCACGTGGTCGGCCCCGATGTCGAGCGCTCTGCGCCACACTTCGGAGTCGTCCAGGTCCCGCCCGATGAGCAGGACGCCCTTGCGGCGGGCGGTGCCGCGCACCCTCTCGGTCGCCTCTGCGCCCACCAGGACCAGCGGTGCGCTGTCCCAACTCGACGCGCGCGGTGGCGCGGTGAAGACGACTTCCGGTTCCGAACCGGCGGCCGCGCACAGTCGTAGCAGATCATCGAGGAGTCTTTCGTCCTCGGTGACAATCAGCGGCCCGCCCGGCCGCTCGGCTGCGGCCCGCAGTGGCCCGGGCGTGATGGATCCGAACATTTCTCTGTCCCCCGTCGCTTGTGATGCGAGCACGGCGTGCGTCGCTGAGATCAGCTTGGGGGGAGAAGAGGGAATTGCGATGATCTTGGTCGGAATCTGTGGACAACTCGGCGATTGTGGATAACTCGCCACTCGCACGAGTGACTTCACGCCGATCCGGCAACGATTACAGACCGTCACACGTCGTATCTGTCAAAGCCTGCGCGCACGCGAAGGAGACCGGCATGGACGAGCACGGCACACGACCCGGCCGAATGCGGCAGAACGGGTCCGGACATGCGACGACCCCCGCCGGGGGGGAGAGCGGGGGTCGTCCCCACGGTCCGACTCGGGGGGGGAGGAGCCAGACCGGGTTAGCACGGTCGCGAACGATCCGTGACTTCCATGGTGTACCCGATGGCCTTCCAGAGCAAACCCACGCGCCGGACCTTACGCCGAATGGTGGTTGCCTATGCTCGTCCTGTGGAAAACCACCTGCCACCGCGCACCGCGGCGTTCTTCGATCTCGACAAGACCGTGATCGCCAAGTCCAGCACGCTCGCCTTCGGGCGATCCTTCTACCAGGGCGGTCTCATCAACAGGCGAGCGGTATTGCGTACCGCATATGCCCAGTTCGTGTACTTGGTCGGCGGCGCAGATCACGACCAGATGGAAGGCATGCGCAAATACCTCTCCGAGCTGTGCCGCGGCTGGAATGTCCAGCAGGTGCGGGAGATCGTCGCAGAGACCCTGCACGACCTGATCGACCCGATCATCTACGACGAGGCCGCCTCGCTCATCGAGGAGCACCACGCCGCCGGGCGTGATGTCGTCATCGTCAGCGCCTCCGGCTCCGAAGTGGTCGAACCCATCGGCGGCATGCTCGGCGCCGACCATGTGGTGGCCACCCGGATGGTGGTGAAGGACGGGGCGTACAACGGCGAGATCGAGCACTACGTCTACGGCCCCGCGAAGGCCGACGCGATCGAGGAACTCGCCCGCTCGGAGGGCTACGACCTGGAGCGGTGCTTCGCCTACAGCGATTCGGTGACCGACATCCCGATGCTGGAGTCGGTGGGCCACCCCTACGCGGTCAACCCGGACCGCGCGCTGCGCCGGGAGGCGGCGGCGCGCGAGTGGCCGGTGCTCACTTTCAACCGTCCGGTGCGCCTGAACCAGCGCATCCCGTCGCTGTCGATGCCGCCGAGGCCGGTGCTGGCCGCAGCCGCGCTGGGCGCGGCAGCCGCCACCGCGGGGCTGGTCTGGCTGGCGGCCCGCCGGCGGCGGCCGGTTGTTTTGTCATGATTCCACCCAGAAGCAAAGAAGCGTAGCCAGGGGTTCCGCTACTGGCCGGTCGGCGGTAAAAAGGACGCAGCGGCCCGCGAGACCAGGGACTTCCGAGAGGAAGACCGCAGATCACAGCAGTTGGCCCCACGGACCGAGCATGGAAGCCGGGCACCCACGCGTAGCCGACCCGCCAACCGGGCCAGCCGCACCAGGTGATGGGCGAAGTCCCCGACCTGATGTGCAGAATTCGCGCACGCACTGGTAACTCGGCGGACGTGTCAGCGGCGGCACCACCACGGTGCCGCCGCAACGCTTTGCGGCCGCAGCACGCACCCCTCAGCGGGACGTACCGGGGCCAGGACGCCGCAGTGCAATGTCCGCTCAGGCGGCGCCGCGCTGCAGGGCCTCGCAGACGGCCACGCTCTCACGTACTCCGAGCTCCAGAGCCCTGCCGCAGTGACCGATCCATACGGCCATGCCCTCGGGAGTGCCCGACGCGTAACCCTCCAGGGCCTTGAGATAGTCGGCCCTGCCCAATTCCGCGTAGCCGACCTCGGCCGGGCAGATGGACTTCGGGTCCAGGCCGCTGCCGATCAGCACGATGCGTTCCGCGGCCCGCGCGACCGGGCCGTTGAAGGAGCCGAACGGGCGCAAACAGAGCAGCTCACCGTGCACGACCGCCGCCACCACCAGCGCGGGCGCCGCGGTGCCGGCCAGCAGCAGCGCGGTCAGGCCGTCGAGCCGGGCGGTGACCTCCGGAGGCTCGGGCAGGTCGATCTCCGCCGCCGAGAACAGCGGCTCGTCCACGGGCTCACCGGCGAGCCTCGGCCGCCCGACCGTCGCGTCCATGGCCGCACCGCTCGCCGCCACCAGATGCAGCCTGGCCAGCGCCTGCATCGGCGAGCGGCGCCACACACCGAGCAGCTGGCCGGCCTCCGCGGTCAGTCGCAATGCCGCGCCGACCGCACGGGCCTGGTCGTCGGCGGAGAAGTCACTGCGTCTGCGGACCTCCTCCAGGGACCAGTCGGCGCCGGCCAGCGCCGCGGAACCGCGGGCCGCGCGCAGGGCCGCCTCGGAGGTCACTTCATCCGATCGGCGGCGCATCACCCGGTGCCCGTACAGCTTGTCCACAGCCTGCCGGACTGCGTCGACAGCCTCGGGTACGCCGGGCAGCGTGCCGAGTACGACCATCGGGTCGGTGGACAGCCCCTGGGCGGCGGACGGATCAGCGTTCGTAGCCATGCACACGACCCTACGCACCGCGCGACACGGCAATCGACCACGATCGAGTGGCTTTCCCCACTCCACCTGCTCATTCTCCGTGATCATACGGCTACTCTTGGCGAACATGAAGATCGCTTTCGTCGGAAAGGGGGGCAGCGGCAAGACCACGCTGTCCTCGCTGTTCATCCGTCATCTCGCCGCCGCCCGCGTCCCGGTCGTCGCCGTCGACGCGGACATCAACCAGCACCTCGGCCCGGCGCTCGGCCTCACGGAGGACGAGGCCGCAGCCCTGCCCGCGCTCGGCGCGCACCTGCCGCAGATCAAGGAGTATCTGCGCGGCGCCAACCCGCGGATCTCCTCGGCCGAGGCGATGATCAAGACCACACCGCCTGGTTCCGGCTCCCGCCTGCTGCGGCTCACCGAGGACGACGACCCGGTCCACACCGCCTGCGCCCGCACGGTGGCGCTCGACGACGGCGCGGTCCGGCTGATGGTGACCGGCCCCTTCAGCGAGTCCGACCTCGGTGTCGCCTGCTACCACTCCAAGGTCGGCGCGGTGGAGCTGTACCTGAACCACCTCGTGGACGGCCGGGACGACTATCTGGTCGTCGACATGACCGCGGGCAGCGACTCCTTCGCCTCCGGGATGTTCACCCGCTTCGACGTGACCTTCCTGGTGGCGGAGCCGACCCGCAAGGGCGTCGCCGTCTACCGGCAGTACCGGGACTACGCCCGCGACTTCGGTGTCGCGCTCGCCGTGATCGGCAACAAGGTGCAGGGCGAGGACGATCTGGCCTTCCTGCGTGCCGAGGTCGGCGACGACCTGCTGGTCACCGTCGGGCACTCGGACTGGGTGCGTGCGGTGGAGAAGGGCCGCCCGCCGCGCTTCGAGCTGCTGGAGGAGGGCAACCGGTGCGCCCTGCGCACACTGCACGAGCGGGCCGACGCCGCGTACGAGCGCCGTGACTGGGCGCGCTACACGCGGCAGATGGCGCATTTCCACCGCAAGAATGCGGAGAGCTGGGGAAACGCGAGGACCGGGGCCGACCTGGCGGCCCAGATCGACCCCGGCTTCGTCCTGGGCGAGACCGCGCTCGGCGGCCCCGCGGCGCAGGACCGCGCGAGGCCCGCAGTCAGCGCGCAGCCGGCCTGACCGGCTCGGACGGCACCCCCGGGGCGGCGGGCGCCCCGGGCGCGGCCGGAGCAGCAGGTGCGGCCGGAGCCGCCGGCGCCTGGCGGACGAAGGACTTCCAGCCGCCCTTCGGGGCCTGCCCCACGTCGAGGCCGCGCAGCCGGTCGAGCACCTGCGGATCCTGCAGGTCCAGCCAGTCGGCGAGCTGCTTGAACGACACGCACCGCACGTCCTGCTCCCCGCACACCTCCTTGGCGGTGTCCCCGGCGGCCTTCAGGTAGACGCCGCCGTTCCAGGACTCGAGGTGACCGCCGATGACGAGCGGCGCGCGATTGCCGCGATAGGCCCGGTCGAAACCGGCGATCAGGCCGTCGTGCATCTGCCGGCCCCAGATGGCGTACTGCCCGGGGTCCTCGGTTCCGTTGTCCGGTGTTCCCGACTGGACCGACAGGAAGCCCTCGTCCGTCGACAGCGTCTCGACGTCCCGGCCGGGCACCGGGATGTCCTGCACCGGGAAGTGCCACAGCCCGTCGGTCTTCGCCGGCCAGATCTGCGGCTGCCCCGAGGGGTCGGCGGTGTAGCGGAATCCGGCGGCCTTCGCCGCCGGGGGCAGCCCCGCCGGGTCCGTGCGGCAGGGAGCGCGTCCGCCGACGACGCCCTTGGCGTAGTCGAAGGGCAGCGGATCGAGCGCGGTCAGGCCCGTGTTGGTCTTCCAGCGCTGGGTGAAGTCCTGCGCCTGCCGGATCTCACCGGCCCATTCCTGGGGTGTCCAGGCTCCAGGACCGCTGTCGGCAGCGTCCTCGGCGACGGCGGTACCTGCCGCACCCGCGTCGGCCGGCTGGTCGGCGGCGCCGCCGTCCTGGCCGCAGAAGTGAGCGTTGAAGTACGTGCCGATCTCGCTGCCGTCCGCCCAGGCGATCCGCAGTTCGTGCAGGGTGTCGGCGATGGTGGCGCGGTCGGTGAGGCCGGTGTCGGCGGCGCCGCGGGGGTGGCGGGGCGGCGTGTAGAGGTCCTTGCGGTCGGCGGGCAGCAGGCCGACCCCGCTGAGGAAGTACGTCATCGCCGCGTCGTCGCGCTCACCGATCCCGCGGACGTACGACAGCAGCCGCCGGCCGTCCTCGACCGCGCCGTCCCAGGAGAAGACGACGAACTGCGGCGGCTTCTCGCCGGGACGCAGCCGGTGGAAGGCCGGCTGGTGCGGCTGCGGACCGGTGTCGGCGGTGGACCCGTCACCGATCGACCGCAGCACGCGGGGCGCTCGGGGTGCCGCCTCGATACCGGGTCCGCCGGGGCCGTCCGAGCCGCGGCGGCCGACCGCGCCCGCGGAACAGCCGATGACGCCCATGGCCAGCATGACGGCTGCGGCGCCCGCGGCGGCGAGCTTGGGCGTCTTGCGCACGCAGTGCATTCGTACCTCGCATCGCAGGGGGTCGGCGCGGGTATCCACCAGCTGGACCCAAGCTGGCACGGTGACCCGGCGTGGCCGAATCGACCGGCCCGTTCATCTGCTGAATCACTCGATAGCAGTAAATAAGCTCCGGATCCGACCTCCGCACTTCACTCTCTGCATTCGATCCATTACTCTCCATTTACCAGCTCTTGAGACGATCAAGTGCTAACGCTGCGCTACCGAGTCCCGCCCCCCACCGAAGGAGACGGGAAAATGAGACTCCGCAGAAACCTCCTCCGATCCGATCTGTCCGCCTCGATCACGGTTTTCCTGATCGCCGTCCCCCTGTCGCTCGGCATCGCGCTGGCGACCGGTGCGCCCCTGCAGTCCGGCCTGGTCGCCGCGGCTGTGGGCGGTATCGTCGCCGGCTCGCTCGGCGGGGCGCCGCTCCAGGTCAGCGGCGCCGCCACCGGCCTCGTCGTGGTCACAGCCGATCTTGTCCAGCGCTACGGCTGGCGGGCCACCTGCGCCATCACCGTGCTCGCCGGGCTGGCGCAACTGCTGCTCGGGGCGCTGCGGGTGGCCAGGGCGGCCCTCGCGGTCAGCCCAGCCGTCGTGCACGGCATGCTGGCCGGTATCGGTACGGTCATCGCCGTCGGCCAGCTGCACGTCGTGCTCGGCGGCAGCCCGCAGAATTCGACCGTCGACAACATCGCGGCGCTGCCGGGCCAGTTGACCGACAGCCATCCCGTCACCCCGTTCATCGGCGCGATCACGGTGCTCGTGCTGCTCGGCTGGCCGCGGCTGGGCGGCCGGACGGGCGGGGCGCTGCGGAAGGTCCCCGCCCCGCTGGCCGCGGTGGCGCTGGCGACGCTGGCCACCGCGGGGCTTTCCGTGCCCCGGGTCGACCTGCCCGCCTGGCAGGCGCCCGCGCTGCCCGCACTGCCGGAGGGGCCGGTCCTCGGGGTGGCCGCGGTGGTCCTCACCGTGACAGCGGTGGCGAGCATGGAGTCGTTGCTGTCGGCGGTCGCGGTGGACGCGCTGCAGGCCGGACGGCAGGCGGGCGCCCAGACCGCCCCGGCGAAGCTGGACCGCGAGCTGCTGGGCCAGGGCGCGTCCAATGTGCTGTCAGGGCTGCTCGGCGGACTGCCGATCGCGGGCGGCGCGATGCGCGGTTCGGCCAATGTCGAAGCGGGTGCGCGGACGCGGCGGGCCACGGTGCTGCACGGAGTGTGGGTCCTGCTGTGCGCCGGGCTCGCCGGACGCGCGCTGGGCGCGATCCCGCTGGCCGCACTCGCCGCCCTGGTGATGCTGGTCGGGGTGCGCATGGTGAGCTTCGCACACATCCGCCACATCCACCGGCACCGCGAATTCCCGGTGTACGCGGCCACGCTGGGCACGGTGGTCGTCTTCGGGGTGCTGCAAGGGGTCGTCGCGGGCGGCGCGGTGGCCGTCCTCCAGGCGCTGCGCGGGCTGACCCGCACTCAGGTCACCGTCATCGAGGAGCCGCAGGGCCACCGGGTGCGGGTGACCGGGCAGCTGACGTTCCTGGCGGTGCCGCGACTGACCAGGGCGCTCGCCCGGATCCCGGACGGAGCCGATGCCGTGGTGGAACTGGACGGGTCGTTCATGGACCACGCGGCGTACGAAGCGCTGCGCGGCTGGGGCGTACGGCACAGGTCGCGCGGCGGCCGTGCGGTGTTCGGCGACGGCGCGGGACGGGCGGTCGCCGAACCGCTCGGCGCACACGCCTGCCGTCCGTGGACATCGTGGCGCAACCACCACTGCACCCGGCCGGAATCGGTGCCGGCCACCAGCGGCGGGCAGTTGCTCGACGGGGTGAGCGCCTTCCAGCGCAATACGGCGCCGCTGGTCCGCGAGGAGCTGGCACGGCTGGCCCGCGAAGGACAGCGGCCCGGGCAGCTGTTCCTCACCTGCGCCGACTCCCGGCTGGTCACCAGCATGATCACCTCAAGCGGCCCCGGTGATCTGTTCACGGTCCGCAACGTCGGGAATCTGATGCCGCCGCCGGGCTCCGACGCCTCCTGTGACTCGGTGGCCGCCGCCGTCGAATACGCGGTGGACGTACTGGAGGTCTCCAGCATCACGGTGTGCGGGCATTCGGGGTGCGGCGCGATGCAGGCGCTGCTCGGCTCGGACCACGAGCCGGGCGCGCAGACACCGCTGGCGCGCTGGCTGCGGCACGGCAGACCGAGCCTGGCCCGGCTGTCCGGGGTAGGCCGGCTGGGGCGCGGCGAAGTGGCGCTCGCCGACCGCCCGGTGGCCGACGACCACGAACGCCTCAGCCTGGTCAATGTGGTGCAGCAGCTGGAGCATCTGATGGCCCATCCGTGTGTGGCCCGCCGGGTCTCGGAGGGGGCGCTCCAGTTGCACGGCATGTATTTCCACGTCGGGGAGGCGCAGGCGTACATCCTGGACCGCCCGACAGGTGTGTTCGCGGCGGTAGGGCCGGAGGACGGACGGCAGACGGCCCTGGTCACCGGCGGTGGCCACGGGCCCGAGGCGTACGGGCTGGCCACAGAGGTCTAAACCATTTCGGAGTGAACCCTTGTCAGGCTGCGTCAGGACTGATGAGGTAGTGCTGGGACATCTGGGACACCCTGACAAGGAGCTGGCGTGAGCAGCAACGAGAGCCTGGCCAACCTGCTGAAGGAGGAGCGGCGGTTCGCTCCTCCGCCGGAGCTGGCCGCCGCCGCGAATGTCACCGCGGAGGCGTACGAGCAGGCCGCGGCGGACCGGCTGGGCTTCTGGGCCGCGCAGGCCCGGCGGCTGACCTGGGCGACCGAGCCCACCCAGACGCTGGACTGGTCCAACCCGCCGTTCGCCAAGTGGTTCGCCGACGGCGAGCTGAATGTCGCGTACAACTGCGTCGACCGCCACGTCGAGGCCGGGCACGGCGACCGTATCGCCCTGCACTTCGAGGGTGAGCCGGGCGACAGCCGAGCGATAAGCTACGCCGAGCTCAAGGACGAGGTCTGCCGCGCCGCCAACGCGCTGGGCGAACTCGGCGTCACCACGGGCGACCGGGTCGCGATCTATCTGCCGATGATCCCCGAGGCTGTCATCGCGATGCTGGCCTGCGCCCGGATCGGCGCCGCGCACTCGGTGGTCTTCGGCGGCTTCTCCGCCGACGCCGTCGCCTCCCGTATCGATGACGCCGACGCCAAGCTCGTCATCACCGCCGACGGCGGCTACCGGCGCGGCAAGCCCTCCGCGCTCAAGCCCGCGATCGACGAAGCGGTCTCCCGCACCCCGCAGGTCGAGCACGTCCTGGTGGTACGCCGCACCGGACAGGACGTCTCGTGGACCGGGGGACGCGACGTGTGGTGGCACGAGATCACCGGCCGCCAGTCCGCCGAGCACACCGCCGAGGCCTTCAACGCCGAGCACCCGCTGTTCATCCTCTACACCTCGGGAACCACCGGCAAGCCCAAGGGCATCCTGCACACCTCGGGTGGCTACCTCACCCAGACCAGCTACACCCACCACGCCGTCTTCGACCTCAAACCGGCCACCGACGTCTACTGGTGCACCGCCGACATCGGCTGGGTCACCGGCCACTCCTACATCGTCTACGGACCGCTGGCCAACGGCGCGACCCAGGTGATCTACGAGGGCACCCCCGACACCCCGCACCAGGGCAGGTTCTGGGAGATCGTGCAGAAGTACGGCGTCACGATCCTCTACACCGCGCCCACCGCGATCCGCACGTTCATGAAGTGGGGCGACGACATCCCCGCGAAGTTCGACCTGAGCAGCCTGCGGGTGCTGGGCAGCGTCGGGGAGCCGATCAACCCCGAGGCGTGGGTCTGGTACCGCGAGCACATGGGCGCGGGAAAGACCCCCGTCGTGGACACCTGGTGGCAGACCGAGACCGGCGCCATGATGATCAGCCCGCTGCCCGGCGTCACCGCGACCAAGCCGGGCTCCGCGCAAACCCCGCTGCCCGGCATCGCCGCCACCGTCGTGGACGACGAGGCCCAGGAGGTGCCCAACGGATCGGGCGGGTACCTGGTGCTCACCGAGCCGTGGCCCTCGATGCTCCGCACCATCTGGGGCGACGACCAGCGCTACATCGACACCTACTGGTCCCGCTTCCCCGGCCGCTACTTCGCCGGCGACGGCGCCAAGAAGGACGACGACGGCGACATCTGGCTGCTGGGCCGGGTGGACGACGTCATGCTGGTCTCCGGCCACAACATCTCCACCACCGAGGTCGAGTCCGCGCTCGTCTCGCACCCCAAGGTCGCCGAGTCCGCCGTGGTCGGCGCCGCCGACGCCACCACAGGGCAGGCCATCGTCGCCTTCGTCATCCTGCGCGGCTCCGCCGAGGACAGCGCCGACCTGGTGGCGGCCCTGCGCGACCATGTCGGCAAGACCCTCGGCCCGATCGCCAAGCCCAAGCGCGTCCTGATCGTCTCCGAACTGCCCAAGACCCGCTCCGGCAAGATCATGCGCCGCCTGCTCCGCGATGTCGCGGAGAACCGCGAGCTGGGCGACGTCACCACCCTCACCGACTCCTCCGTGATGGACCTGATCCAGACCAGGCTGCCCAGCGCGGCCAGCGAGGACTGACCGGCAGCGGGGGGGGGGGGGGGGGGGGGGGGGGGGGGGGGGGGGGGGGGGGGGGGGGGGGGGGGGGGGGGGGGGGGNCCGCGGGGCGGGGGGGGGGGCCGCGGCGGGGGGGGGGGGGCCCCCGCGGGGCGGGGGCCCCCCCCCCCCCGTTCGGGTTAGGCTGACAACACGTCGCGACGAGATCGCGACGAGACTTATGGGCGCGCCGGGAAGTCTGGTCGGCACACAGCACAGCTGTGTCCACAGCCGGTCCACGACTCCGCAGGAGGCCGCCCCGTGTCGTCCGAAGCCAGGCGCCGCCGCACCGCCGTCCTGCTGTCCCGGCTCTCACTGCCGGAGCGCAACTTCGTCGCCGACGCCCTGCGCACCGAGACCGTCGGCGGCGTGCTGCTGCTGCTGGCCGCCGTGGTGTCACTCATCTGGGCGAACACGTTGCACCACAGCTACGAGGCGGCCAGCGGCTTCCACCTCGGGCCGTCCGCGCTCGGCCTGCACCTGTCCGTGGCGCACTGGGCGGCCGACGGCCTGCTCGCCGTCTTCTTCTTCGTCGCCGGCGTCGAACTCAAACGCGAACTGGTCGCCGGCGAGCTGCGTACGCCGGCCGCCGCCGCCCTCCCCGCCATCGCCGCGCTGTGCGGCATGGCGGTGCCCGCGCTCGTCTACACGGTGGTCAGCGGCGCGGGCGGCGGCTCGCTGCGCGGCTGGGCCGTCCCCACGGCCACCGACATCGCCTTCGCGCTGGCCGTCCTCGCCGTCATCGGCACCGCCCTGCCGGCCGCCCTGCGCGCGTTCCTGCTCACCCTCGCCGTCGTCGACGACCTCTGCGCGATCCTGATCATCGCGGTCTTCTTCACCTCGACCATCAACGCCGCGGCGCTGGCCGGCGCCGCCGCCTGCCTGCTGCTCTTCTGGCTGCTGCTGCGTGCCCAGGTGCGCGGCTGGTACGTCTACCTGCCGCTCGCGCTGGTCACCTGGGCACTGATGCTCAACAGCGGGGTGCACGCCACCATCGCGGGCGTGGCCATGGGCCTGATGCTGCGCTGCACCACGCGGGAAGGCGAGCGCCAATCCCCCGGCGAGCGCATCGAGCACCTGGTCCGGCCGCTGTCCGCAGGGCTGGCCGTACCGCTGTTCGCGCTGTTCAGCGCGGGTGTGACGGTGTCGGGGCACGCGCTGGGCGATGTCTTCGGCAGGCCCGAGACGCTGGGCGTCGTCATCGGCCTGGTGGCCGGCAAGACCGTCGGTGTCTTCGGCGGCACCTGGTGCGCGGCCCGCTTCACCCGTGCCCGGCTCAACCCGGACCTGACATGGCCCGACGTCTTCGCGCTCTCCACACTGGCCGGCATCGGCTTCACCGTCTCCCTGCTGATCGGCGAACTCGCCTTCGACGACGATCCGCTGCTCACCAACGAGGTCAAGGCCGCCGTCCTGGTCGGCTCCGTCGTGTCCGCGGTGCTGGCCGCGACCCTGCTCAAGCTGCGCAACAACACCTGCCGGCGGCTGTACGACACCGAGGAGCGCGACGAGGACGGCGACGGCATCCCCGACGTCTACGAGCAGGACGAGCCCGCCTACCACCTCCGGATGGCCGAGATCCTGGAGCACAAGGCCGCGGAACACCGCAGGCTCGCCCAACTGGCCCGCCGTGACGGCGGGCCTGACAACATCTGAGGCATGATCGGGTGAGCGACGGTGAGGAAAGCCAGTGTCAGGCCCGAAGCCGTACCGCCCCAGCAGTGGACGACGCAATGACGGAGGACGCGATGAGCGCAGCCCACAACGGTGACAGCCGCAGCATCGGGCAGCTTTTCGCCGCCGCCACGGCGGAGATGAGCGCCCTGGTGCACGATGAGATCGCCCTGGCCAAGGCGGAACTGCGGCAGGACGCCAAACGGGCGGCGTTCGGCAGCGCGGCCATCATCGGCGCCCTGGCACTGGCCGTCTTCGCCGTGCCGATGCTCAGCTTCGCCGCGGCGTACGGCATCCAGGCGCTGGGCCTGACCCTCGGCTGGTCGTTCCTGATCGTGGGCGGCGCCTACGTCGCGATCGCGCTGCTGCTCGGTGCGTTCGCGTACGGGCGGTTCAAGAAGGTGAAGAAGCCGGAGCGCTCGATCACGTCGGCGAAGCAGACCGCCGCGGTGCTGCAGAGGGCCAAGCCGCATCCGCGCGAGCTGACCGACGGCGCCGTGCCCGTGCTGCGCGCCGGGGCGACGGAGGCTTCCCGCGTGGTGCCCTCCACCGACGCCCCGGTGAAGGCCAAGATGTGACACGCTCTGCTGCATGAACCTCGCCGACGGACCGGGAAACCCCTGGAAGAAGGGTGGGTCGAGCGCGTCGGTGGCGCGGCCTGACGGCCCCTGGACCCACCGTGACGTGGCGGCCAACGGCGCCCGCTTCCACATCGCCGAGGTCGGTGACGGGCCGCTGGTGCTGTTCCTGCACGGCTTCCCGCAGTTCTGGTGGACCTGGCGGCACCAGCTCACCGCGCTGGCCGACGCCGGTTTCCGCGCGGTGGCGATGGACCTGCGCGGGGTCGGTGGCAGCGACCGTACGCCGCGCGGCTACGACCCCGGCAATCTCGCCCTCGACGTGACCGGGGTGATCCGCTCCCTCGGCGAGCCGGACGCCGCGCTCGTGGGCCATGACCTGGGCGGTTATCTGGCCTGGACGGCCGCCGCGATGCGGCCCAAGCTGGTGCGCCGGCTCGCGGTCTGCTCGATGCCGCACCCGCGCCGCTGGCGCACCGCGATGCTGACCGATCTGCGGCAGAGCCGTTCGGGGGCGTACATCTGGGGCTTCCAGCGGCCGTGGCTGCCGGAGCGGCAGCTGGTCGCGGACGACGCGGCGCTGGTCGGGAAGCTGGTCCACGCCTGGTCGGGGCCGTCGCTGCTGGACGACGAGGCGATCGACGTCTACCGGCGGGCGATGCAGATCCCGTCCACCGCACATTGCGCGGTGGAGCCGTACCGCTGGATGGTGCGGTCGATGGCACGCCCGGACGGCATCCAGTTCAACCGCAGGATGAAGCGTCCGGTCAGGGTGCCGACACTGCACCTGCACGGTTCACTCGATCCGGCGATCAGGACGGGCAGCGCGGCGGGCAGCGGCGAATACGTCGAGGCGCCCTACCGCTGGCGGCTCTTCGACGGCCTCGGGCACTTCCCGCACGAGGAGGATCCGGTGGCCTTCTCCGCCGAGCTGATCAACTGGCTCAAGGACCCGGAACCCGACCGCTGACCGTAGCGCCCCGCGCCGATGACGCCCTCCCGCCGCACGGGTACGACCATCTGATGGTCACTTAAAATGCCGGGCGCATACGCCAAGAGGACCACCAATCGGCGATTACCGACCAAGAGGCGCGGGCACGTAGGTCGGTATGGGTTGGACGCACGACTACCGTGATGTGTCACGAAATCGCCGAAGTACCTCCACCGCCGTCAGCAGCACGGCGCCCATGGACCTCTTCCCGCCGGACGAGGCCAGGTTGGGCATTCCGCGCATCCTCAGGCGCAGGGCCAGATGGGTCGGCACCCGGCTCCGCCATCCGCGCGACTGACGCAGCAAGGCCGACGCAGCCGACCGCCACCACCACGCACGACCGCCACGCAGCACCGCGCACCACCGACAGGCACCGCCAGCGGGCACGACCAGCAGACGCAGCCGGCAGACGCAGCCGGCCGGGATTCCCGGCCGGCTTACCCGTGGCGGCGGGTCACAGCGCGCAGCTCTCGGTGTCCACCTGCTGGCCCGCGGTACGCCCCGCGGCCGCGTCGGGGGCGACCTCGTCCGCGGTGAGCGCGTAACCGGTGTTGGAGTCGTCCAGCGACTTGGCGAAGACCACTCCGGCGACCTGGCCGTCCGCGGTGAGCAGCGGCCCGCCGGAATTGCCCTGCCGGACCGTCGCGTAGAGCGAGTAGACGTCGCGATGGACGGTGCCGCGGTGATAGATGTCGGGGCCGGTCGCCTCGATACGGTCGCGGACGCGTGCCGCGCGGACGTCGAAGGGGCCGTTCTCCGGGAAGCCGGCCACGATCGCGTCGTCGCGGCTGTGCTCCCCGGTGGTGGCGAAGTGCAGCTCGGGCGCGTCCAGGCCCGGTACGTCCAGGACCGCGATGTCGCGGTGCCAGTCGTAGAGCACCACCGTGGCGTCGTGCAGCTTGCCCTTGCCGCCGACCTGCACGGTCGGCTCCGAGACGCCGCCGACGACGTGCGCGTTGGTCATGACCCGGTCCTTGGCGAAGACGAAGCCGGAGCCTTCGAGCACCTTCCCGCAGCCGGGCGCGGTGCCGACCACCTTCACGATGCTGCGCCGGGCGTTCGTCACGACCGAGCTGTTGACCAGCGCGGCGTCGGGCGCGGGCACCGAGGTGATCGGCTCGGAGCCGAAGGTGCCGAAGACCTGCGGCAGGCCGTTCTGCGCCAGGGTCGAGCTGAAATCGGTGAACCAGGTGTCGGCCTGCGCCGGCACCACCCGGGACACGCCGAGCAGCACCTTCGACGAGCGCACCTCGCGGCCTATGGTCGGCAGCGCCGTGGTGGCCAGGGCGCTGCCGATCAGCCACGCGACCGTCAGCATCGCCAGCACATTGACCAGCGCGCCGCCGCTCGCGTCAATCGCCCGGGCCGGCGACCAGGTGATCTTCGTACGCACCTTGTTGCCGAGGTGAGTGGTGAACGCCTGCCCCACCGACGCGCACACGATGACGATCGCCACCGCCGACACCACTGCCGCGGAACCCGGCGCCGCGTCGTCGGTCGCCTTGTCCCACAGCATCGGCAGCAGGTAGATCGCGACGAGCCCGCCGCCAAGGAAGCCGATGACCGACATGACGCCGACGACGAAGCCCTGCCGGTAGCCGATCACGGCAAACCAGACGGCGGCGAGGATGAGCAGGAAGTCCAGCACGTTCACGGGGAACACGGTCTCATGGCGACCTGAGCGCGCGGGACCTTACCGCCGCCATGAGCACCCGTACGGTGCCGGCCGTCAGCAGCGCATACGAGTACGCGCACGCTGCCGTACGCCGACAGGCCGGTCTAGCCGAGCGGAACAGTACGGTCCCGGTCCCACGGCAGCTCCCAGCCGGCGAAGTGCAGGATCTTGTCGATCAGGCCCGCGGTGAAACCCCACACCAGGGAGTTCTGGACCAGGAACGCCGGGCCGCGGAAACCGCTGGGATGCGTGAGCGTGGCACGGTTGGCAGGGTCGGTGAGGTCGGCGAGCGGGACCCGGAAGACCCGGGCGGTCTCGGCCGGGTCGACCACGCCGACCGGGCTCGGCTCGCGCCACCAGCCCAGCACCGGCGTCACCACGAAGCCGCTGACCGGGATGTAGAGCCTGGGCAGCACGCTGAAGAGCTGCACTCCCGCGGGATCGAGGCCGGTCTCCTCGCGGGCCTCGCGCAGCGCGGCACGCAGCGGGCCGTCACCGTCGGGGTCGCCGTCCTCCGGATCCAGGGCGCCGCCCGGGAAGGACGTCTGCCCGGCGTGCGAACGCAGGGCGGCGGAGCGCTCGATGAGCAGCAGGTCGGGACCGGGTCCCTGGCCGACGCCGTGTGCCGCGCCTGCGTCTTTTCCCGCGCCTATCGCCGCGTCCTCCGCCCCACCCGCGCCCTCACCGAAGAGGATGAGGACCGCGGACTGGCGTCCGCCGGCTGCGGGCGGCAGGAAGCGGCTCAGCTGCTCGGGGCGTATCCCGGCCGCCGCGTCCGCCACGGGGCCGAGCCAGCCGGGGAGCCCCTCCCGGCTGACCGCCACGTCCGCGCCCGTTCCCCGTGCCTGCGTCATGAGGCCGCCAGCGGGGGCGCGGGCTGCCCCGGATAGTCCGGCGGCGGCTTCAAGCGCTGTCCGGGTGAGCCGCCCTTCTCGTACTTGAGCAGCTTCTTCGCCTTCTCCGGGTCCATCTCGCCCTCGCCGTACGACGGGCACAGCGGCGCGATGGGGCAGGCGCCGCAGGCGGGCTTGCGCGAGTGGCAGATCCGGCGGCCGTGGAAGATGACGCGGTGCGACAGCATCGTCCAGTCCGACTTCGGGAAGAGCCCCGCGACATCCTGCTCGACCTTCTCCGCGTCCTGCGACGTGGTCCAGCCGAACCGCCGGGACAGCCGCCCGAAGTGGGTGTCCACAGTGATCCCCGGCACACCGAACGCGTTGCCGAGCACCACGTTGGCGGTCTTGCGGCCGACGCCCGGCAGCTTGACCAGGTCCTCCAGGCGGCCCGGCACCTCGCCGCCGAAGTCGTCGCGCAGCGCCGCGGACAGGCCGAGAACCGCGCGGGCCTTGGCGCGGAAGAAACCGGTGGGCCGCAGGATCTGCTCCAGCTCCTCCGGCTGCGCCGCCGCCATCGCCTCGGGCGTCGGATACTTCGCGAAGAGCGCCGGCGTCGTCTGATTGACCCGCAGGTCGGTGGTCTGCGCGGACAGCACGGTGGCGATCAGCAGTTCGAAGGGATTCTCGAAATCCAGCTCCGGATGGGCGTACGGATACACCTCGGCCAATTCGCGGTTGATCCGCCGGGCCTGCCGTACCAGCCCCGCATGTGTCTGCGCGACCTTCGCCTTCTTCACCGCGGCCCCGCCGGCTGCGGCCGCGGTCGTCGCGTCACTACTCGTCGCCATGCCGCCAGACTACGGGCCGCCACCGACACCAGGCGGCGATCCGCACGGCCGGTGCGGCGGCCCGCTGTTGAGGACTGTTCGCTGACAGCGGAATTCACGCCGGAGGCCACTCGTTCAGCCGCCGAGGGCACCTCCCGGGACGCCCGATCGGACCCCCGGAGCACGGATACGGTCCCGGATAAGACATCCTTGTGATTGATCGCACTGTTTGAGACGTCATGCATCATGGGGACATCCCAGCGATGCCGACAAGGAGTGAGCTCGTGGACGACGTTCTGCGCCGTGCCCCGCTTTTCGCGGCGCTCGACGACGAGCAGGCCGCTGAACTGCGTGCCTCCATGACCGAGGTCACGCTCGCGCGTGGCGATTCGCTGTTCCACGAGGGCGACCCCGGGGACAGGCTGTACGTCGTCACCGAGGGCAAGGTGAAGCTGCACCGCACCTCGCCCGACGGCCGGGAGAACATGCTGGCCGTGGTCGGCCCCGGCGAGCTGATCGGTGAGCTGTCGCTCTTCGACCCCGGCCCGCGGACCGCCACCGCCACCGCGCTGACCGAGCTGAAGCTGCTCGGCCTCGGCCACGGTGACCTCCAGCCCTGGCTGAACGTACGGCCCGAGGTCTCCACGGCGCTGCTGCGCGCTGTCGCCCGCCGGCTGCGGCGCACCAACGACGTCATGTCCGACCTGGTCTTCTCCGACGTGCCCGGGCGGGTCGCCAAGGCCCTGCTCGACCTCTCCCGGCGCTTCGGCGTCCAGTCGGAGGAGGGCATCCACGTCGTCCACGACCTCACGCAGGAGGAGCTGGCCCAGCTGGTCGGCGCGTCCCGCGAGACCGTGAACAAGGCGCTCGCCGACTTCGCCGGCCGCGGATGGCTCCGCCTGGAGGCGCGTGCGGTGATTCTCCTCGACGTGGAGCGGCTGGCCAAGCGCAGCCGCTGAGCCGCCCCGCTCTGGCGGGTCCCGCAGTCCCTCTGCCCCGCGCGGGCAGCCGCGTCCTGCTGCCCACGTACCCGCGACGCCGTCCTGGCTGGTCGCGCAGTTCCCCGCGCCCCCGAGAGGGTGCCCTCCGCCGCAGAGGAACCGTGCCTCGCAAGGGCGCGGGGAGCGGGGCGACCAGCCAGGACGGTCAGCCACCACCCCATGGGGCGGGGGGAACTGCGCGCTCGGCCGACACGCACCGCACGTGGGAAAGCCACCGCACGTGGCACTCATCCCCGAGGCGAGCCGCACGGCGGCAGTGGTGCGCCGGGGCACCGGCGAGTGCGGCTACCAGGCGAGCTGGCCGATCTCATCGGCCACCGCGGCCACCGCCGGGCTCGACGGGTCGATCAGCGGGAAGTGGCCGACGCCGGGCAGCCACGCGGTGACGACCTCCTCCCCCGCTGCCGCCGCTGCGCGGGCAAAAGCCTCGCTGACCTGCGGCGGAACCTCATTGTCAGTGGTGCCGTGCACGATAGTCGCAGCGATTCCGGTGGGGAGCAGTGCGGCGGGATCAGCGTGCGGGAGCCGGGCGGCGAGGTGGTCGGGGCCCCCGAGCAGCTCGGTCACGGCGTCGGAGCACACGCGCAGCCGTATCGCGGAGGTGAAGTCGGCTATCGGGGCGAGCGCCACGACGCCGCGTATGGGGGGAGGCGAAGGGCGGTGCCAGGGGGATTCGGGAGGCAGCACATGCCGTGCGGCGGCCCACAGCGCGAGATGACCGCCCGCGCTGTGGCCGGCCAGCACGAGGCGGCGCGGGTCGACCAGGTCAGGGCCGAGCGCCCGCAGGGCCAGTGCGGGCAGCGCGTCGGCGGCGGCGGCCACGTCATCGAAGGTGTCGGGCCAGCGGCCGGCAACCGGGCGTTCCTCCGGGCCGTCGGACGGTAGCTGCCGCGGTGCGCCCCTGCGGTATTCCACCGACGCCACCGCGAAGCCGCGCGCGGCCAGGTGCGCGGCCAGCGGGGACAGGTGGGCGCGGTCGTAGCGGGCGCGCCAGGCGCCGCCGTGCAGCAGCGCGACCAGCGGCGCGGGCCGGGTGCCGCTCCCGCGCGGGGAGCGGGGGCGGTAGAAGTCGACCAGGTGGTCCTGGTGGCCGCCGTAGCGGACGGTGGCGTCCGCCGGCACGGTCGCGTGCCGGAAGGCCGACGCCTCCTCCGCCTCGGCCTGGGACAGGGGCGGGGACCCGGCGGAGTCGGCAGCCATCGCTCAGGCGGTCCCTTCGATCACATCGGCCAGTACGCGCGCGGCGCGCAGCGCGTCCGCGTAGCGGGTGTAGAGCGGAGTGAAGCCGAAGCGCAGGATGTCGGGCCGCCGGAAGTCGCCGACCACACCGCGCGCGGTCAGCTCGCGCATCACCTCGGCGGCGCCCGCGCAGCGCAGCGACACCTGGCTGCCGCGTTCCGCGTGCGCGGCGGGCGTGACGGACTCGGCCCGCTCAGCGGGCAGCAGCGCGCCGGTGCAGTCCAGGAAGAAGTCGGTCAGCGCGAGGCTCTTGGCCCGTACGGCAGCTGTCGTCACGCCGTCCCAGACGTCGAGCGCGGCGTCCAGGGCGAGCAGCGAGAGGATCTCGGGGGTGCCGACCCGGCCGCGGGG
This sequence comes from Streptomyces sp. IBSBF 2435, assembly GCF_036815005.1. Taxonomy (NCBI): domain Bacteria; kingdom Bacillati; phylum Actinomycetota; class Actinomycetes; order Kitasatosporales; family Streptomycetaceae; genus Streptomyces; species Streptomyces sp. IBSBF 2435. Next base: position 27,644 of record NZ_JAJSYW010000038.1, read on the forward strand.
CGCGCCCTCGGCGGGCTGGTAGCCGGGCGCCATACCGAAGGGGTCGGCGTGCGAGTTCCAGCCGGGCAGCGGCGAGTCGAAGCGCGGCTGCACGTCGCGGCGTACGTAGAGGTAGGCGGGCGAGCCGGGGCCTCCGTTGAGGTATTTGTAGGTGCAGCCGACCGCGAGGTCCACCCCGTCGGCGTCCAGGGCCACCGGCAGCGCGCCCGCGCTGTGACACAGGTCCCATACGGCGAGCGCGCCCGCCTCGTGCAGGGCGGCGGTGGTCCCGGCCAGGTCGTAGAGCCGGCCGGTGCGGTAGTCGACATGGTTGACCAGCGCCGCCGCCGTCCGTTTGCCGGCCGCGGCGCCGATCTCCGCCGCGGGCACGGCCCGTACGGTGTGGCCGGTCAGCCGGGCCGCGGAGGCCGCGATGTAGCCGTCGGTGGGGAAGGTCGCGGCGTCCACCAGGATCTCGGTCCGCCCGGGCGGCGCCATCCGGACCGCGGCGACCAGCGCCTTGAAGATGTTGACGCTGGTCGAGTCGCCGACCACCACCTGTCCCGGCGCGGCGCCGACCAGCGGGGCGATACGGTCGCCGATCCGCTCGGGGGCGGTCCACCAGCCGCTCTCCTCCCAGGACCTGATCCGCAGCTCGCCCCACTCCCGGGTGACCACGTCGGCCAGCCGCGGCAGCACCCCGGCGGGCAGCGCGCCCAGCGAATTGCCGTCGAGATAGACGGTGGCGTCGTCGAGCGAGAAGCGGTCGCGGACGGCGGCGAGCGGGTCGGCGGCGTCCAGCGCGGTGGCCCGGGCGGTCAGGTCGGCCTGGGCTGTCGGGTCGTCGGCCCGGGCGGTCGGGTCAGACATGGCTGCGCGCCGTCCACAGCTCGGGGAAGACGTTCTTCGTGGCCCGCTTCTCCAGCCAGGCCACCCCCGCAGAACCACCGGTGCCCGTCTTCGCGCCCATCGCGCGGCGGGTCGCCACCAAGTGGTCGTTGCGCCAGCGCCACACGTATTCGGCGACGTCGGTGAGGGTCTCACCGAGCCGGATGAGGTCGGAGTCCTGGTCGTCGGCTGCGTAGACGCGCTGCCAGGCGAGTTCGACCTCGGGGTGCGGCTCGTAGCGCAGCTCCGGGTCGCGGTCGAGCACGGCGGCGGGGATGGCGTATCCGCGCCGGTCGAGCAGCCGCAGCACCTCGTCGTAGAGGCTGGGCTCGGTAAGTGCCTTCTCCAGTTCGGCGTGGGCGGCGGGCGTGCCGCGGTGCGGCACGAGCATGGACGCGGACTTGTCGCCGAGCAGGAATTCCAGCCGGCGGTACATCGCGGACTGGAAGCCGGAGCCCTCGCCGAGGGCGGACCGGTAGGCGTTGAACTGTCCGGGGGTGAGGTGCGCGATCGGTTTCCAGGCGGCGTTCAGCGACTCCAGCTCCGGCAGGCTGCGGTGCAGCGCCGCCATCGCGGTGGACAGGTCGTCCTGCCGCAGTGCGCGGGCGGCGGTGGTCCATTCGTGGACCAGCAGCGTGAACCACAGCTCCATGACCTGGGTGGTGACCAGGAAGGCCATCTCGCCGGGTTCGTCGGACAGCGGGTGCTGCAGATGGGTGAGCACGGACGCCTGCACGTAGTCCTCGTACGGCGTGCTGCCCTCGAACGAGAGGTTCGGGGTCGCCGCCTCGTCGGTCGGTGATTCGGACATGGGTACCTCCAGAAAGGACCGCCCGGGATCACCGGGCCACGCCGAGATCATCTGTGGTGCGGACGAATCCGGCAAGGCCTGGCCTGTGGCGGCGCGCCGCCGCACCCCCGACCGGGGCCGCACGAGGGCCGTGCCCGGCACCGTACGAGCGCCGTACGCGGGCGGCCGGTCAGGCGACGGCCGGTCCGGAGATGTAGTGGCCGCGGGTGTCGTAGGGCCACTGGTTGGCGGTGCAGCCCTTCAGGCCCTTGATCTGCTGCATCATCACCGGTGCGGGCTTGCCGGGTCCCGGGCAGCCCTCGTGGTGGTGGCCGATGCGGTGGCCGACCTCATGGTTGATGATCAGGGCCCGGTAGTCCCCGATGGGACCGTCGAATTCGGGCGAGCCGAGCATCCAGCGCTTGAGGTTGACGACGACGGTGGCGCCGACGTCGCAGTTGACCTCGCCGCGGGTGAGCAGGCCCGCGGCGCCGCAGATGTCGTCCACGGTGTCCGGCGTCGCGATCTTGATCACGAAGTCGGCGTGGCCGGAGGAGACCAGCTGGAAGCCGTCGTGGCCGTCGGCGGTCCAGCCGCGCGGATTGGCCAGGACGGCGGCGATCTCGTGGGCCGCGTCGGTGGCGGACAGCGTGATGCCGCCCTCGACCTCGACCTTGTAGCGGCGGATCGTCCCGCGGCCCGAGGCGCTGCCGCTGGCCTTGGCGGTGCTGAAGTGACCGCTGCCGGACTTCGGCACGGACGTCGGCGGCACAGAGGGCGTGTGGGACGCGCTCGGCGAGCTGCTCTTCGGGTTGTGGCCGGCGGACGGCCGGGTGGACGGACTGCCGCCGCCCTTGGCGGTGGCGGACGGCGGCGGGGCGGTGGTCGCCGTGATGCCCTGGTCGAGCACCGCCGAGCCCACGGTGTCCTGGGACTTGTGCCAGGCGGCGTATCCCGCGCTGACGACGAAGAGAAGGACGACCGCCACGCCCAGCGGCCCGGCTATCGCGGCGCGGCTCTTCGCCCGCCGCCGCCCATGACGACGCCGGCTGCTCTGTGCTGCCAAAACTCCCCCTGCGGCCGCGCAGCCGGGGCCACGGCCCCGGCCCCGTTCCGGCCCCCCCATGGCATATCCGCGCTGCGTGTGAACACGCGATCGGACTGCACGCGTGTATGACACGAACAACTGCGGCAACAATCGCACAAAGGTACGTGGCTATGCCATGAGCTGCCGTTCTGTGGCAGGACTGCAACATTGAGCCGGGGGCGGAGCGGGTCGGCGGGCGGCCCCGGGGGGCTCAGCTCAGGGTGTCGGCGGCGGTCGGCGAGCTGTCCCGCAGGAAGCTGGTGCAGCGCTCGTACTCCTCCTGCTCGCCGATGGCCTGGGCGGCCCGGCCGAGGGCGTGCAGGGCGCGCAGAAAACCGCGGTTGGGCTCGTGCTCGAACGGCACCGGGCCGTGGCCCTTCCAGCCGGCCCGGCGCAGTGCGTCCAGGCCGCGGTGGTAACCGGTACGGGCGTAGGCGTAGGACTCGACCACACGTCCGCCCTCGAAAGCGTCGTCAGAAAGCTGCGCCCACGCCAGTGAGGACGCCGGGTACTTCGCCGCGACCTCGGCGGGCGCGGCACCGGAGGCGAGCAGTTCGCGCGGCTCCGGGTCGTCGGGCAGGCGGGTGGGAGCGGGGCCCCCGAGCAGATTCTCGTGATTGGACATGGTTTCCAGTCTGCCCGAGCCCGGCCGTGAAAGGACCCCCGGCAACTTGCCAGGGGTCCTTTCAGGCGGTTGTCGCGGCTTTTCGCCCCGCGGACTACGTCACTTGTTACCGGCTACTTGCGCTTGTTGCCGGCCGACCGCAGGTTCTCCGCGGCGACGACGACACGGGCGGCCATGCCCGCCTCGGCCGACTTGCCCCACACGCGCGGGTCGTAGGCCTTCTTGTTGCCGACCTCGCCGTCCACCTTGAGCACACCGTCGTAGTTGCTGAACATGTGCGCCGCGATCGGCCGGGTGAAGGCGTACTGCAGGTCGGTGTCGATGTTCATCTTGACGACGCCGTTCTCCAGCGCCTCGTCGATCTCCTCGACCGTGGAGCCCGAGCCGCCGTGGAAGACGAAGTCGAACGCGTTGGTCTTGCCGTACTTCTGCGCGACCGCGTCCTGCAGCTCCTTGAGGATGCCGGGGCGCAGCACCACGTTGCCCGGCTTGTAGACGCCGTGGACGTTGCCGAAGGAGGCAGCCAGCAGGTAGCGGCCCTGCTCGCCCAGGCCGACGGCCTCGACGGTGCGGAAGGCGTCGTCGACCGTGGTGTAGAGGTTGTCGTTGATCTCGTGCGAGACGCCGTCCTCCTCACCGCCGGTCGGGGTGATCTCCATCTCCAGGATGATCTTGGCCTTGGCCGCCTTGGCCAGCAGTTCCTTGGCGATGGCGAGGTTGTCGTCGAGGATCTCGGCGGAGCCGTCCCACATGTGGGACTGGAACAGCGGGTTGCGGCCCGCGTCCACCCGCTCCTGCGAGATCGCCAGCAGCGGACGGACGTAGCCGTCCAGCTTGTCCTTCGGGCAGTGGTCGGTGTGCAGCGCGACGGTGATCGGGTACTTCTCGGCGACGATGTGCGCGAACTCGGCGAGCGCTACCGCGCCCGTCACCATCTCCTTGCTGTACTGGCCGCCCAGGAATTCCGCGCCGCCCGTGGAGATCTGGATGATGCCGTCGCTCTCCGCCTCGGCGAGGCCGCGCAGCGCGGCGTGCAGCGTCTGCGACGAGGTGACATTGATGGCCGGGTAGGCGAACTTGCCTGCCTTCGCCCGGTCGAGCATGTCGTTGTAGACCTCGGGGGTTGCGATGGGCATCGTTTCCGCTCCTCAAGTTCCGCGGGTGGTGGTGCTGGCGTGGCGACGTCATCGTCGGCCCTATCTTCCCATTCTCGAACGGATACACCACCTTGGTACGGCGACAGTCCGGAGCGGCCCTCGGAGTGTTTCACGTGAAACATCCCGAGGGCCGCAAAATCGCAGGTCAGCGCACCGCGCAAAAGGATCGCCCGGGCCGCCGCCGTTCCGCTTGCGGTACGCGGCGGCCGGCAGGTCAGTCCAGACCGAGGTCGGCCAGCGAATACGCGGCGAGATACGGAAGACCCGCCTGCGTAACCTTCGGCTCCGCGCCGCGGTCCACGATCACCGCGACCGCGACCACCTCGCCGCCCGCCTCCCGGACCGCCTCGACCGCGGTCAGCGGCGAACCGCCGGTGGTCGAGGTGTCCTCCACGACCAGCACCCGGCGGCCCTTGACCTCGGTGCCCTCGATACGGCGCTGCAGCCCGTGCGCCTTGTTGGCCTTGCGCACCACGAAGGCGTCCAGCCGCTGCCCGCGCGCGGCGGAGGCATGCAGCATCGCGCCGGCCACAGGGTCCGCGCCCAGCGTCAGGCCGCCGACGGCGTCGAAGTCCAGGCCGGCCGTCAGGTCCAGCATCACCTGGCCGGCCAGCGGTGCGGCCTGGCCGTCCAGCGTGATGCGGCGCAGGTCGATGTAGAAGTCGGCCTCGAGCCCTGAGGAGAGGGTCACCTTGCCGTGCACCACGGCCTTGTCCTTGATCTGCTGCAGCAGCGCACTGCGTGCGTCGTCACTCATGCCGACAAGTATCCGGCCCCGCGGCCGGGCGCACGCAGCGCCGGTCGCGGGGCCGGTCCCGTTCCTGCCGAGGGTCGGCTGCGGCTGCGCCGCAGGTCAGCCGATCCGGTGCCAGCTCCAGACGGTGGAGATCTCCAGCGGGTCGATCGGAGTGACCAGCCGGGGCGCGGTGTTGAGGCCGTTCGGCGGCCCGGACTGCGGCTCGACGCACACCGCTTCCGGCTGCTCGTCGTAGACCACGACCCACGGCGCCGGGCTGCGTACCTCAAGCCGCATCTCGCCCGGCCAGGTCAGCGTCACATCGACCCCGTCGGGCATGCCGAAGCAGTCGTCCCAGGGGCCGGGCTTGGGGGTGATCCGGTTGCCGTTCGGCAGGTGGTTGCTGCCGCGCTCCTCCTGCCAGGCCGCGCTGAAGGCCAGCTCGACGTCCTGGCCGCCCTGCCCGAGGTTGCGCCGCCACCACGGGTGCCAGCCGGCCTGCGCAGGGAAGGAGTCCCCGCCCACCGCCGCCTCGACGCTCATCGTCAGCGTCACCGAATGCGGCGCCAGCTCCACGGTGTGCGTGACCCGGCCCGGATAGGGCCAGGGGTCGGTCAGGTCGAAGTAGTAGGCCGCGGTCGTGTCGGTGGCCGGGGCCGCCTCCTTCCAGGCGACATGCCGCCCGGTGCCGTGGATGGCGTGCGGGGCGGCGTTCACCGGGAGCTGATGGGTGACTCCGCCGTTCCGGAAGACCCCGTTCTCGGTTCTGCCCGCCCACGGCACCATAAGGAAGGCGCCGAACCGGTCGCCCTGGACCAGGAGTTCCGTCCCGGCGACCCGCAGGGAGGCGATCCGGCAGCCGTGCCCGGGCTCCAAGGTCAGTTCGGCGTCGCCCGCCGTCAGCTTCGTCTCGTTCTCCACGCGACGAGCGTAGCGGGCGGGTGCTCTGACGTTCGCTTTTGGCGCCGCGAGTGGGTGGTGGCGGCGCGGGTTCGCCAGCCAGGGGATCAGGCGCGGCGCCGCAGCACCCGGCCCACGACGACGGCCGACGCGACGAGTGCCGCGGCCACCGGCGCCGCCCAGCGCAGGGTGGCCGCCGCCGACGTGCTGTCCGGGGCGGGCACGGGTGCGTACCGCCCGCGCGGCGGCGCGTGGTCGACCTCTTCCGCGCTGCGGCCGATCATCGTGCGCCGGGCGTGCGCCGCCTCCGCGGGCGGTACGAGGTCGTCCAGCGCGGCGGCGCTCTCCGGGACCTCCACCTCGACCTCGACCAGCTCGAAGTCGTCGAGCTCGGAGGGCGTCCCTGGCTCGCCCAGGTCGTCCACGACGTCAGCTTCCGGCTCGGGCTCGGGCTCCGGTGCGGGCTCGGCTTCCGGCTTCGGCTCCGCCTCGGGCTCGCTCTCCGGCTCGACGTCCGCGTCCGCCGGCTCCACAGGCACGGCCTCGGGTTCGGCCACTCCGTCCCGCGCCGCCTGCGGCTCGTCCGGCTGGCCCGGCTCGTCCGCCGGGGCCGCGTGGCGTACGTCGGCGGCCGGGGCGTTCGCCGCCAGCTCCGTACAGAAGCGGTCGAGCAGCCGCCGCACAGCCGTCTCCACCACCGCGGGCTCGTACGTCGCGAGCCGGCCCTCCGCCGCCGCCTCGCCCCGCCAGGCCACGGTCACCCCGGCCTCGGGCTGCACCACCGTGACGACGCTGACCTCGGCGTTGGCGGTGACGCTGCCGCCGCCGCGCACCTCCGTGCCCACCGCCGTGACGGTGAAGCCCGGCCCGTTACCGTGCACCGACACCGTGCCGCGGTAAGTGATCGTGGACCCGCCGATGCGCAGCCGCAGCCGCCCCACAGCGCCTCCGGACGTACCGCCGGACGCTCCGGCGCCGTCCCCGGGCGCCTCCCCGGCGTCGGGCTGCCAGCCGGGCAGGCTGGCCCGCACCACATCCGGCGTGCGCAGCGCCTGCACCAGACGCGCCGTGGTCATGCCCGGAACGAAGGACTCATGCTCCATGCGGCGGAGCCTACCCATCAGCGCGCTCCCTTGACGTTTCCCTGGCTGCCACTTTTTCGAGCACCTGATCTACGACGTCGGCAGGCGCGGCCGCAGCAGAGTCGACGGCGGCAGGGAGCGGCTGGGCCGGGTGGGAAGGGGCGCGCGGGCGGCCATCCGGAGAGCCGGCGGCGTCAGGCCGGACGGTGTGCCCGGGGGCAGGACCAGTGGCGGCGCGCCCGAGCGGGCGGCGAGCAGATAGGCCTGCTCCGGGGTGCCGGCGGGGCCGGAGCCGCGCGCGGGGGCGGTCGGCAGCCAGTACGGCGAGGTGTAGAGGCCCGCGGCCCGCACGGTCGCGTCGATCGTCCAGAACGTCCGGGCGGCCCCCGCCGCCGCGCCCGCCCGGACGGCGAGCCGGCCGCCGGGGGCCAGCGCGCGGGCGGCGAGGCCGTAGAACTCCTGCGAGTAGAGCTTGGCGCTGCGGGCGACGCCCGGATCCGCCAGGTCGGCGACGATCACGTCGTACGGCCCGGCCCGCGGACCACCGGAACCCGAGCCGGAACCCGAGCCGGAGCCGGAGCCGGAGCCGGAACCATGGCCGTCCCCGCCGCCGGAACCGGAGCCGCGCAGGCCGCGCAACCAGTCGAAGGGGTCGGCGGTGACCGCCCGTACCCGGGGGTCGGCGTAGGCGCGGCCGTTGAGCGCGGTCAGTCCCGGGTCGGTGCGGGCCAGCCGCAGCAGTTCGCCGTCGGGCTGGACGGCGGTGACCGCGGCGACGTCCCCGCAGCGCAGTACCTCGCGCAGGGCAAGGCCGTCGCCGCCGCCGAGGACCAGCACGCGGGTGTGCGGGCCGTTCATCGCCGGCTGGACGAGGGCCTGGGCGTAGCGGGCCGTGCCCGTGCCGGAGACCCGCAGCCGGCCGTCGAGGTAGAGCCGCAGCGGCCGGCCGCCGGAGCCGCCGCCGGTGAGGACGATCTCCTCGACCTCGGTCTGCTCCGCGACCCGCACGTCGGCGCCGTAGACCGCGCGCCGAGCCGCCCGCTCGAAGGGTCCGGCCGTGGCGGCGGCGCCGGCGAGCACGGCGAGCACCAGGACGTTGGTGACCAGCAGCCAGCCGCGGGCGCGCCGGCTGAGGTCGCAGCGGAACAGCCACAGCACGGTCGCGCCGCCGGCCGCCGCGTTGACGACCCCGGTGACCAGCGCGCCGGTCAGCTGCCCGAGGTGCGGCAGCAGCAGGAAGGGGAAGGCAAGGCCGCCGACCAGCGCGCCCACGTAGTCCGCGGCGAAGAGGTCGGCGACGGCGCCGCCCGCGTCCTGCCGCCTGATCCGCTGCACCAGTGTCATCAGCAGCGGCACTTCCGCCCCGGTCAGCACCCCGATCGCGAAGGCGCAGCCGACCATGGCGGGGGTCGCCTGCCCAAACCAGGCGAAGCAGCCGTAGAGCACCATCACCGACAGGCCGCCGACCAGGGCGAGGCCGGTCTCGACGGCGGCGAAGGCGGCGGCGGCCTGGCCGCGAAACCGTTTTGCCAGCAGCGAGCCGCAGCCCATCGCGAAGACCATCACCGACAGGATCACCGACGCCTGGGTGACCGAGTCGCCGACCAGATACGAGGCGAGGGCGACGAGTTCCAGCTCGTAGACGAGCCCGCAGGCGGCGCAGACGAAGACGGCGGCGAGCACCAGCGCGCGGGCCGCCGCAGCGGACACCGGTAACCGCAGGGCGAGTCGGGGGGCCTCGTCGCGGCGGTGCTGGTCGATCATGAGTGCACGCTATGTCAGGGTCGAGCCGCCACCGGTCACCCACAGGGGTGCAATCGGCGGCTTCGGGCGGCAGCAGGGGCGGTATTCGGGTCAGGCCAGCGCGTTCACCCGCGTCCTGGTGGTGACCAACCGCCCCTCCTGTGGATACGCGTGCCAGGTGCGCCAGCGCACGCCCCCCTCCGCGTACTGCACGAGCATCGCGGTGAAGGCGTGCGGGTCGCCGGGGAAGGTCCCGGCGAGGCCGTGCGGATGGTCGGCGACCAGCGCGAGCAGCTCCTGCGCCCGGCCCGCGAAGGAGCCCTGCGAGAGGGTTTCGATCCGGGCCGCGAACTCGTAGTCCCACACGCCCACCCGGCGTGCCACCCCGAACGGCAGCGGCGCCTGGCTGCCCGGCATGCACGCCACCGTCTCCGAGCACTCGCCGCGCCCGGCGTCGACCAATACCTGGTGCGAGGCGCCGAGCAGGCGTAATTCGACCTTGGCCCGCAGCCGGCGACCGTCGCCGACCTCGACATTGTGCACGGCGAGCGCGGGCAGCGCGTCTTTGCCGAGGCACCAGGCGAGGTCCCCCGCACGGGTGTCGGTATAGGAGGTTTGCAGGGTGGTGAGCATGGGTCGGCTCCGCAAGCACGCAGTGGATCGAGCACGCAGTGGATGTGATGGGCCGGTCCGCGCCCGGCGGGAGGACGCGCGTCGGCTCGTGCCCACGTGGGGTCCGCTGGACCCGAACGGTCCTCAGGGGTTCCTGGGAGGGGCCCCGAAGCACCTTCGAAGTCCTCTGAGCCCTCCGAGCCGCCCCCTGAGAAGTCCGAGGAGTCTCCGAGTGGTCTCTGCTGAAGCCCTCGAAATGGGTCCGAGAGCTACGGAATCATGAATCGCGGGTCGCCTTCAGCGTTTTTACCCATCTGTGTGCACTTTCCATCCCTTGGAGCGCCGAAGAGTTCACGTGTTCACCCGCATCCGCACCAGTACGCTCACGAGACCCGGACGACACACGAACGCGCGCAAGGTGGGCGGACACATTGGCTGAGCACACTGGACACGGGCCCGCGGGCGGCCGGCGCAGGCCGCCGCTGAACCGCCGCCTCGACGGCCTCGGCACGACGATCTTCGCGGAGATGTCCGCGCTGGCCGCCTCGACCGGCGCGATCAACCTCGGCCAGGGCTTCCCCGACACCGACGGTCCCGAGGCGGTACGGGAGGCGGCCGTCCGCGCGCTGCGGGACGGCCGCGGCAATCAGTACCCGCCGGGCGCGGGCGTCCCGGAACTGCGTACCGCGGTCGCCGCGCACCAACAGCGCTTCTACGGGCTCGCGTTCGACCCCGACACCGAGGTCCTGGTCACCGCGGGCGCCACCGAGGCCATCGCCGCCGCGATGCTCGCGCTGCTCGAACCCGGCGACGAGGTCATCGCCTTCGAGCCCTTCTACGACTCCTACGCGGCCTGCGTCGCGATGGCCGGCGCGACGCGCGTCCCCCTCACCCTGCACGCGCCCGACTTCCGCCCCGACCTCAACGCCCTGCGCGCCGCCGTCACCCCGCGCACCCGGCTTCTCCTGCTCAACTCCCCCCACAATCCGACCGGTTCGGTCCTCACCCGCGAGGAACTGACCGCGATCGCCGAACTCGCCGTCGAGCGCGACCTCCTCGTCGTCACCGACGAGGTCTACGAGCACCTGGTCTTCGACGGCGAGCACATCCCGCTGATCTCCCTGCCGGGCATGCGCGACCGCACCGTCTCCATCTCCTCGGCCGGCAAGACCTTCTCCTTCACCGGTTGGAAGGTCGGCTGGGTCAACCCGTTTTCACCTACCTCTTGGACGCTGGCCGCGTAGGCGTGCTGCCGTGCGTCGGCCAGGATGGACCTCGGACGATCGGTACCCGGGTTGAGGACGGTGGAGAGATGAGCGGCAGGCCGCTGCTGAACCGCAGGCTGGACGGGCTCGGGACGACGATCTTCGCGGAGATGTCCGCGCTGGCGCTGGCGACCGGTGCGATCAACCTCGGCCAGGGGTTCCCCGACACGGATGGGCCGGAGGCGATCCGGGAGGCGGCCGTGCGCGCCCTGCGTGACGGGCGTGGAAACCAGTACCCGCCGGGGATGGGCGTTCCTGAGCTGAGAACGGCGATCGTCGACCACCAGCGGCGGTTCTACGGCCTGAGTTTCGCCCCGGACGCGGAGGTGCTGGTCACTGCGGGCGCCACCGAGGCGATTGCGGCGGCGATGCTCGCGCTGCTGGAGCCTGGCGACGAGGTGATCGCGTTCGAGCCGTTCTACGACTCCTACGCGGCGAGCATCGCGATGGCCGGCGGGGTACGAGTCCCGCTGACCCTGCGCGCCCCCGATTTCCGCCCCGACCTGGACGCCCTGCGCGACGCCATCACCCCCCGCACTCGGCTACTGCTCCTGAACAGCCCGCACAACCCGACCGGCATGGTGCTCACCCGCGACGAGCTGACGGCCATTGCCGAACTGGCCGTCGAGCGCGACCTCATCGTGGTCACGGACGAGGTCTACGAGCACCTGGTCTTCGACGGCGAGCACGTCCCGCTGATCTCGCTACCCGGCATGCGCGACCGCACGGTCTCCATCTCCTCGGCGGGAAAGACCTTCTCGTTCACGGGTTGGAAGGTTGGCTGGGTTACCGCCTCCGCTCCCCTCGTCGCGGCTGTCCGCACCTCCAAGCAATTCCTCACCTACGTCGCCTCAGGCCCGTTCCAGTACGCCATCGCGGAGGCCGTGCGCCTCCCCGACGACTACTACACGGCCTTCCGCGACGACCTCCAGGCGAAGCGCGACCTCCTGGCCGACAGCCTCACCGCGGCCGGCTTCGAGGTCTACCGCCCCCAGGGCACGTACTTCATCACGACGGACATCGCAGCCCTCGGCGAGAAGGACGCCCTCGCCTTCTGCCGCGCCCTCCCCGAACGCTGCGGCGTTGTCGCCGTCCCCAACTCCGTCTTCTACGACGACCCTGACGCCGGCCGTACCCAGGTCCGCTTCGCCTTCTGCAAGAAGCAAAACGTTCTCCAGGAAGCCGCCAGCCGCTTGCTGCGCTTGTCGACCTGAACCTAAGCCTCCGGCCGAATGCGGTCGCGACCAAGATCGCTAGCCGAAGGCTCAGTATCGTCGCTAGTCAAAGCGTTGCGACGAGTGGGTCTGTAGTTGCCTCGTGGGGGCTCCGGGAGCGAGTCGGCTCCCATACGACGCCCAGCGATGCCTGGGAGCCCAGCACCGGAACAGCCCGCCGTAGGGCTGGATGCCAGGGAAGAGCGAGGTGGGGCGGGGCCCAAATCTGAACCATCAGACGCTGATCGCTAGCTCTGGCAAAGTGGTCATCACTGCCAGTCGATTCTCGTGAGGAACTCTGTGAGCACGCTCGGTCGCTTCATCTGGTCGATCGCTGACCAGCTTCGAGGCCCCTACCGGCCCAACCAGTACGGGACAGTGATCCTCCCGTTCACCATCCTGCGGCGACTCGACTGCGTGCTCGAGCCAGACCGAGCCGCGGTACGGGAACTGGCTGCGCGGTACGAGAACCCGAACCGGCTCAAGGTCGAGGTCAAGAAGCTCACGGGACGGCAGTTCTACAGCACCTCCAACTACGGCTTCGCGAACCTGCTGGCCGACGCGGATGGACTGGCGGACAACCTCGCCGATTACATCGACCGGTTCTCCGCCGACGTGGACGTGTTCGAGTACTTCGACTTCAAGAAGGAGATCCTGGCCCTGGAGAAGGCTGGGCTCCTGCGCGAGATCGTCCAGTCCTTCAGCGGTGTCGACCTCCATCCCGACGTGGTGTCCAACTCGGACATGGGCGACGCGTTCGAGTACATCATCCGCAAGTTCAACGAGGCCGCGAACGAGACCTCCGGAGACCACTACACGCCGCGCGACGCGATCCGGCTGCTGGTGGACCTGCTCTTCACGGAGAAGGACGTCGAGGAGGAGGCCGGCCGCCCCGAGGGCGCCATTGTGAGGTCACTCTACGACCCCACCGCTGGCACTGGCGGCATGCTCTCCCTGGCCGAAGAGCACCTGCTCGGGCAGCATCCCGACGCACGGCTGAGCTTGTGGGGGCAGGAGTACAACCCGCAGTCGTACGCCATCTGCAAGTCCGACCTGCTGGCGAAGGGGCACGAAGTAGCCCATATCGCGTTCGGTAACACCCTCACTGATCCAGCCTTCAAGGAACGCCAGTTCGACTACTGCATGTCCAACCCGCCGTACGGGGTGGACTGGAAGCAGTACGCCAAGGCGGTCAAAACGGAGCGCGACGCTGCCGGCCCCTACGGCCGCTTCGCACCGGGCCTCCCCGCAACCTCCGACGGCCAAATGCTCTTCCTGCTGCACCTGGTCCACAAGATGCGCGCCCCGGAGGACGGCGGCGGGCGCGTCGGCATCGTCATGAATGGCTCGCCCCTGTTCAACGGTCCCGCCGAGTCCGGTCCCTCCAACATCCGCCGATGGCTGATCGAGAGCGACCTGGTCGAGGCAATCGTCGCGCTGCCGACCAACATGTTCTTCAACACCGGCATCGCCACATACATCTGGATCCTCGACAACACCAAGCACCCCGACCGCCAGGGCAAGGTCCAGCTCATCGACGGCACGTCGTTCTGGACCAAGATGCGCAAGAACCTCGGAGCCAAGGGACGCGAGATCAGTGACGCCGACCGCGCCGAGGTCGTGCAGTTGTACGCCGACTTCGAGGCTGCCGACCCTGACTTCTCCAAGGTTCTGCGCAACGACGAGTTCGGCTACTGGACAGTCACTGTCGAACGCCCCCTGCTCGACGACGAGGGTAACCCTGTCGTCGACCGCAAGGGCGCCCCGAAGTCCGACTCGAAGAAGCGTGACACTGAGAACGTGCCCTTCACCTACGGCGGCTCGACTGCTGGCGCGGAAGGGATGCGTGAGGTCGTCCAGGCGTACTTCAACGCGGAGGTGAAGCCGCACGTTCCGGACGCCTGGATCGACTGGTCCAAGACCAAGACCGGCTACGAGATCCCCTTCACTCGCCACTTCTACAGGTACAGCCCTCCTCGCCCTCTCGCTGAGATTGACGCTGACCTGGAGAAGCAGGTCGCCAAAATCCTTGACCTGCTGCGGGAGGTGGAGAAGTGACGGGGCCTCTCTGGAAGGTATTGCCCGATGGGTGGCTGACAGGCCAGGTCAAGAACGCTGCTACGGTCACGCTCGGCAAAATGTTGCAGAGCAAGGACTCGGGTAATGACGCGCGCGCCTCCTACATGCGTGCTGCAAATGTGCAGCCCAATGGCGTGTTGGCCCTCGATGACGTAAATGAGATGTGGTTCGGCGAGGACGAACTTAAGCAGTTGAGCATCCGCGCGGGCGACGTGGTCGTTGTAGAGGGCGGTCAGGGCGGTTTTGGCCGCGCCGCGTATGTCGATCAAGATCTTCCTGGCTGGGGATTCCAAAACTCGATCAACCGGCTTCGACCAATTGAAGGCTTTGACGGTCGCTTCATCGCGTTCTACCTGATCGCGCTGCGGGCTAGCGGCTTCATCCGCGCCTACTCCAATGTTGTCTCAATGCCGCATCTCACAGCAGAGAAGCTTGCCAGGATTCCGATCCCGCTGCCGCCAGTGGAGGAACAGGCCGCCATCGCCGACTATCTCGACCGCGAGACGGCTCGCATCGAAACGCTCATCGAAGAGCAGCAGCGGCTGATCGAAATGCTCCGTGAGCGGCGATGGTCGGTCGTAGAACGAAGTGTGGCGCTACTCGGTTGGCACACGCCACTGAAAGCAGTCTCCGTCTTGATTCAGACAGGACCATTCGGCAGCCAGCTGAAATCCGATGAATATGAGGATGGCGGCACGCCGATTATCAATCCATCCCATATTATTTCTGGAGAAGTAGTCCCCGATCCACGAATTGCGGTTAGAGCAGCAAAGGCGGCACAGCTTGCGCGCCATGCTCTGGCGGAGGGTGATTTGGTTGCTGCCCGCCGAGGGGAGCTAGGACGCTGTGCGGTCGTACGGCCTTCGGCAGCAGGATTCCTCTGCGGAACCGGCTCAGCGCTTGTCCGATTCGATCAGAATCAACTCGATCCGGAGTTCGGGGCCATCGTATTCAGCAGCCGACGCAACCGCGATGCACTTGCTCTCGCCTCAGTTGGCTCGACGATGGACAACCTGAACTCTGACATCATTGCGTCCCTGCGCGTGCCGGTTCCAGCGATTGCGGAGCAGCACAGGATCGTGGCTGAGATCAACTATACGACCACGAAGATCGACACGCTCATCGCCGAGACTGAACGGTTCATCGAGCTGTCCCGGGAGCGCCGGTCAGCGATGATCACGGCCGCTGTCACGGGTCAGATCGACGTTCGAGAGGCGGCATAGTGGCTGATCACAACGAGGCTGTCTTCGAGAAGGAAATCTGTGAGTACCTTCGGGACCGTGGCTGGCTGTACTCGGTAAACGATCACGATGGCGGGGAGTACGACCGGGAGAGGGCGCTGTTCCCGGCTGACCTGTTCGCGTGGCTGGAGGCGACGCAGAAGCCGGCGTACGAGAAGGCATTGAAAGCGGCGGGGTCGCAGGCGAAGTTTCTCGACGTGCTGACCGCGGCGCTTGACCGGCCGTTGGAGCACGGCGGTGGGACGCTGAACATCCTGCGGAGCGGGGTGCAGTTCATCGGTGGCGGCCGGTTGAAGATGGCGCAGTTCCGTCCGGAGACGTCGCTCAATGCGACGAGCACGGCTCATTACGAGGCGACGCGGGTGCGGGTGGTGCGGCAGGTGCACTTCTCGACCGCCGACCAGCGCAGCATCGATCTGGTGTTCTTCGTCAACGGGCTCCCGGTGGCGACGGTGGAGCTGAAGACCGACTTCACCCAGTCGTTGAACGAGGCGGTCAACCAGTACAAGCAGGATCGCAACCCGCTGACGAACGGCCGCCCCGAGCCGTTGCTCTCCTTCGGACACAGGGCTCTGGTGCACTTTGCTGTCTCGAACGACCTGGCGGCGATGACGGCGAGGCTGGAGGGTGACAAGACCCACTTCATGCCGTTCAACACCGGCTTCGACAGCGGCGAGGGCAACCCGCCCGGCGCTGACGGCCGGTCGGCGACGGCGTACCTGTGGGAACGGGTGTGGGAGAAGCACGCCTGGCTGAACATCGTCGGCCGACTGATGATCGTCCAGACCAAGGAAGAATGGGACGTCTCGACCGGCACCTCGGTACGGCGCATAAGCATGCTCTTCCCGCGGTTCCACCAATGGGAGGCCGTCACGAACATCGTGAACGCGGTGCGCGAGGAAGGCGTCGGGCAGCGGTACCTGATTGAGCACTCGGCCGGGTCGGGGAAGACGAACACCATCGCCTGGACCGCGCACCGCCTAGCGCGGCTGCACATCGACGACCAGAAGGTCTTCGACTCGGTCATCGTCGTCGTGGACCGCACCGTGCTCGACACCCAATTGCAGGACGCGATCCGGCAGATCGACGGCACCGGCAAGATCGTCGCCACCATCGGGCCCGAGGATGTCCGCAAGGCCGGTGCGAAGTCGAAATCGGGCCTGCTGGCGCAGGCGCTGAAGAACGGCGAGCTGATCATCGTCGTGACGCTGCAGACGTTCCCATATGCCCTGGACGAGATCCGCAGCGACGCCGGGCTGAAGGGCAAGCGGTTTGCCGTCATCGCCGATGAGGCGCACTCCTCCCAGTCGGGCCAGATCTCCGCGAAGCTGAAGCAGGTGCTGACTGCCGAGGAGATCCAGGAGATCGAGGACGGCGGCGAGGTCGACGTGGAGGCGGTCCTCGCGTCCGAGATGACAGAGCGAGCCGAGTCGGAGAACATCTCCTACTTCGCCTTCACCGCGACGCCGAAGAGCAAGACCCTCGAACTGTTCGGCCGCAAGGGCGCCGACGGGAAGCCGCACGAGTTCCACCTGTACTCGATGAAGCAGGCGATCGAGGAGGGCTACATCCTCGACGTGCTCAAGGGTTACCAGAGCTACGACACCGCACTGAAGATCGCGGGCAAGGCCGGGAGCGGTGATGATGCTGGGGGCGAGGTCGAGGAGGGCACCGCCCGGAAGGGCCTGATGCGGTGGGTGCTGCTCCACCCGACGAACATCAGCCAGAAGGTGCAGATCATCGTCGAGCACTTTCACACCAACGTGGCCTACCTCCTGGAAGGCCGAGCGAAGGCAATGGTGGTGACCGGCTCCCGTAGGTCCGCGGTGAAGTACAAGCTGGCCATAGACGCCTACATCACCAAGCGCCGCACTGAGGACGCCTCGTACAACTACCGCACCCTGATCGCCTTCTCCGGCGGGGTGACGATGCCCGAGAACGAGACCTGGCACAGCGACTGGGGCCCGCAGCCGTCAGAGGACGACGAGTACACCGAGGCCAACATGAACCCCGGTGCCGGGACGGATCTGGCAGCCGCATTCAAGGGGCAGATCTACAAGATCATGCTGGTCGCCAACAAGTTCCAGACCGGCTTCGACCAGCCGCTGCTCTCGGCCATGTACGTCGACAAGAAGCTGCCGGGCATCACCGCGGTGCAGACGCTCTCACGGCTGAACCGCACCCACCGCACCGCTGGCGGCGAGCAGAAGCGCAAGACGTTCGTCATCGACTTCGCCAACAAGCCCGAGGACATCAAGGCGGCCTTCGAGCCGTATTTCAAGGACGCCACGCTGGAGACCGAGACCGACCCGTACGTCGTCGTCCACCTGTCCAACAAGCTCGCCCAACTCGGTTTCTACACCGAGGAAGATGTCCGCAAGGTCGCCGAGCTGTGGGTGACTCGGAAAGGCAACAACGCGCTCTCGGCGGCGATCAGCCCGGCGCAGCATGACTTCCGCCGCCGCTACGCGCGCGCGATCGAGGAAGAGGACAAGGTCACGCTCAACGAGCTCGACCTCTTCCGCAAGGACGTCTCCACCTATGTACGCCTCTACGACTTCATGTCCCAGATCGTCGACTACGGCGACCCCTACATGGAGATGCTCTCCATCTTCCTACGGCTGCTGGAGAAGGTCATCGCCGAGTCCTCGTGGACAGCCGAGGTCGACCTCTCCGACGTGGTGCTGGTCGGGGTCAAGCACAGCAAGGCGATCCCGGTCGACATCTCCCTCGTGGGCGACGGGCAACTGAAGGGCATCAGCGCCGCCGGCACTGGGGCGAAGAAGGACCCGAAGTACGTCGCGCTCCAGGTCGTCATAGACAAGATGAACGACCTTTTCGGCGCGGAGTCCTTCGCTGCCTCCCAGGTCCGGGAGTTCGTTCAGGGGCTCGTCCAGCGCCTGCTCGCCAACACTGATCTGGTCAACCAGACCAAGGCCAACAGCAAGAAACAGTTCCTGGAGTCGCCGGACTTCCAGGCAGCAGTCACGGAAGCGGTTGCAGATAACCAGGACGCCCACAACGCGATGGCTGACTACTTCTTCACCGACGGTCCGGCTATCAACGCGATCATCGTGGCCCTCGCGGATGCCTTCTACGAAGCCGCAATCGATCAGCAGGCAGACTCTTAACCCTGGCAGCGCGCATGTTCTCAGCAGACCAGCTGCGGCCTACTGAGTTCGGGCTGGGGCAGCGGGACCATAGCCTGCTGTTCTCGCTTTCGCTGCGGCCTACCGCTACGCCGTGAGACCGGCTCGCTCGGCCATGGCCACGAGGTCGGGGCGGGCGCGTTGGTGGAGGATGAAGAGGACGCGGAGGACTTCGCGGCTCATCGGGTGGATTTCTGCCATCTGCGGCGACACCTTGAACGCGGCCTTCAGCGCCTCCTCGGCTCCTGCTGCGTCTTTCAGTGCGAGGCGGGCGCGGGCGACGTCGATGTAGAGGCGGCCGAGGCGGTTGGGCTTGAGGCCGGTGGGGGGTTGGTCGATCAGGGGGGTCGACATGGTCACGGCCTTGTTGGGCTGGTCGAGTTCGACGTGGGCGGCCAGTTCGTAGAGGGCGGTGTTGCCCTCGCCGAAGGTGAGGTTGTGCATCAGCACGTCACCGTCGAGCTGGGCGGCCAGGCCCTTCGCGTGGCGCAGGTGGGCCTCGGTGGCGTGTCGGTCGCGGTTGCGGGAGGCGAGGACGACTCCGCGCAGGTGGAGCGAGCCGAGGATGACCACGGACTCCGGGCCTTCCGTGCGGGCGCTCTCGTACTGGCTGATCGCGCGCTCGACGATCGCCATGCCGTCGCCGTAGGCGCCGGCGCTCTGGTAAGTGCCGGCCTCGTTCCAGGCCGCGGTCGCTTCCGCGGCCGGATTCCAGGTTCGCTGGGCGGCCCACTGCTGGCGGGCGACGATGATGTCGGCCAGGTCGGGCTGCACGAAGCGGTGCGTGACGCTGTAGGCGCAGCCGTAGAGGTCGGCGAGTTGTCCCCAGGCCGGTGAGTCGCCGCCGGCGGCGAGCGCTGTCGCCGTCGCCTGGCCAAGGAGGGTCGGCAGCTCTCGGAGGAGTTCGAGGTACCGCGTCTCGGATCGAAGCCGAGCTGCGAGCTGTAGCCGTTCGGCCAGCACGTCAGGAGGAGGCGTGTCCTCCCTGGGGAGGGTGTGGCGGCGGACGGCGTCGCGGAGGTCGTTGAGCAGGTCGGCCTGTTCGGTGAGGCCGAGGAAGGGCTGCCCGTAGATCCGTGCGGTGGAGACGCGTAGGGGCTTGGCTATGGCGGCCACCACGGGGGGCGTCGCGGGCCGGTCGCCGGTCTCGATCTTGCTCAGGTAGGAGACGGAGATGCCGGACAGGCGGGCCAGTTTCGCCTGGCCCATCCCGCGGGCCTTGCGCAGTACCGCGATGTTCTCCCCGGCGGCCGGTGTGCTGTCCATGACCCCACTGTTCCAGGGCAGGGCGGCTCACGGCCGGGTTGTGCGCGCCTTGTGCGAACTGATCTTGCCGCCCAGAGAGTTCACTGATTGTCCAAGGTTCGTGACGTCAGGTGAAGGAGTGTTGCGGGGGGACGCCCAGGACAGCCACACCGGCTGGTCCTCGGCACGGCTTCTGCAACCGACTGCAACTGGCTCGACATCGGAGGTCAGCATGGCACTACGGTTCGTCGGGAAGGACCCGGAGTCGGGGGACCACGGCTCCCCGGCCGTCTGGGTGGACGAGGACGCGAAGGATCTGCTGTTCCAGGGCGTCAAGGTCGACCGTCAGACGGAGGCGGCCTGCAACCGGGATGTCGCGATGCCTTCCTACGAGGGGATCGTGCGAGTACCGAAGCGGATGATCCCGCTTCTCAGGGAGGCGCTTGATGTCGCAGAGCTTGAGTAGCTTCGCCGACCTGCTCCGTGCCGTCGAGCACACGGCGGTTCACTTGGAGCTGCGTGACGACTACGACATGGGGAACGAGACGGCCGGATTCGAGGCGTGGAAGCAGGGCCACCGTCTCGACCCGGCCGACCGCGCTTCGTGGTGGCGCCCCTGGCTCGGCCTCGTGCAGGAAGTGACCGCGAAGGGCGTCCAGATCCGTCGGGCAAGGGTGATTACGGAGCCTCCGAGCGAGTACATCCGCTACGAGCACTCGTTCACCTTCACCAACGTCGCCGCGGGCGAGGAGGTGCGCTGGCTGCCCAGGAGCAGCGCGGCGGGAATCGCCCTCCCGGAGCACGACTTCTGGCTCTTCGACGGCCGTCTCGTCCAGTTCAACATCTTCGACGACGCCGGCCGCTGGATCCGTACCGACCAGACCGAGGAGCCGGTGGCGGTCTCCGGCTGCGTCAGGGCGTTCGATGACGTGTGGGACCGCGCCTTCCCGCATGAGAAGTACAGCGTCTGACCGCGGACGATCAGCCGGCTCATGGGCACGTCACCTCTCTCCTCGGCTCGGGCGGCCCGTGCCAAGATCGCCGAGCGCCTGAAGCAAGCGATGCTCGATGCCGGGCTGACGGGGCTGGAGTTGGCTGATCGCTGCGGTTGGCACAAGTCGAAGTCGTCGCGTATCGCCCGCGGCATCACACCGCCCTCGGACGACGACATCCGTGCGTGGTGCGACGCTTGCGGTGTTCCCGAGTTGGCCGCTGACCTCGTCGCGGCGGCGCGGACCGCCGATTCGATGTACGTCGAGTGGCGGCAGCTCCACCGGGACGGTCTGCGACAGGTCCATGCGAAGTCCACCCCGCTCTACCAGCGCACCCGCACTTTCCGCGTCTACGCCTCCAACGTCGTGCCCGGCATGCTCCAAACCGCCGAGTACGCAACGGGGTTGCTGCGCTCGATCACCACCTTCCAGGGCACGCCCGATGACGTCGAGCGGGCGGTCGAGGCGCGGCTCGCGCGCTCCCGCGTCGTCTTCGAGGGCGATCACGGCTTCGCCCTGCTGCTCGAAGAGGCGGTGCTCTACTACCGGGTCTGCGACGACGAGGCCATGGCCGCCCAACTCGGGTCGCTGCTCTCGCTCATGGCCAGGCCCAACGTCTCCCTCGGCATCATCCCGTTCGAGGCCAGGCGCACCGTGTGGCCGCTGGAGGCGTTCTACGCCTTCGACGAGGACCTGGTGGCCGTCGAGACGCTCACAGCAGAGATCAACGTGAGCAGTCCGGGCGAGATCCGGACGTACCTGCGAGCCTTCCACCAGCTCTCCCAGCACGCCCTGCGCGGGGCCGCCGCCCGCAGCCGCATCACGCGCGCCCTCGACACCCTCGGCTGAAATCGTGCAACCGCGTGCAACCGCGTGGACCCCCAACTGCTGATTTTCCTAGCGTCATTGGTGTCCACCGGATCGCTCGCGGCCCTGTCGCGGGTTCCAGCACTCGGAGGGAACCTATGGCGTCGCCCATAGCAAGCACAGGGCTGAAGGCACCACAGCACCGTACGCAAGCGACGGTCGGCGTGAGCGCGGCCAGGGACTTCGCGTCCCGACCGGAGTCAGTGAGCGAGGTCCGTGCCTTCACGCGGGATACCCTCGCCAACCTGGGTCTCGCGATCGACGACGTCGTGCTCTGCGTATCCGAGCCGTCACCAACGCGGTCCGGCACAGCACCCCACCCGACGGCACCTTTCACCTGGACATCCTTGTCGACCGGGACAAGCTCCGCGTCGAGTGCCACGACTCCGGAGGCACAAAGCCCACTCTCCTGACGCCTTCGGACGCCGATGAGGGCGGCAGGGGGCTCCTGCTCGTGCAGGCACTGACCTCCCGATGGGGAGTGGGACCGAGGCCTGCCGGTAAGTGCGTGTGGTTCGAGATCGACGGCGTTCCGAGCGTGCTGCAAGGGTACCGGCGGGCTGGGCGGCCGACTCGTGAACGTTGAAGAGCCGTCCACGCAAGCGTTCATCCCGACCCTGCTTCCCGTCTGCGGGTCCCTGACAGATCTGCCCGCAGCTCTCCAGGACGCCGCCCGCACCCAGGCGTCGGCAGAAGGCGCCGACCCGGGCGACGTCGAGTCGAAATTGCGCTGCATCCTCCAGGCGCACGTCGCCGGCGACCACCAGGCGTTCGTACGTGAGCTTGCCGACTCGAAGGACGGCTCCCTCTGGGCGGAGTGGAGCGACGGGCAGGACCCGGCCGGGCTGTCGGTGCGATCCGACTGCCCGGCTCGGAGGGCGGACGAGGCCTGCTGCTCCTTCGCACACCACCCCGGAAGCCACACCTATGACGTCACCAATCCGTGCGATTTGCCCGTCCGCTAGCCCGCCGATCCGCCAACCCTGAGAGGAAGTCCGTCAATGATTGCTGCTCCCACCTCCTTACCGGCGTCCGGTGTCGACTGGACCGCGCTGCACAATTTCGCCGCCCTGCGCGGCCAGCTCCGCGTCTCCTTCACCCCGCGCTGCAACATCGCGTGCTGGTTCTGCCACAACGAGGGCGACGTACCGCCGCCGCTGACCCGGCAGGACCGCTCCCAGCAGCCGCGGGAGCGGCAGCTCGACGCTGACGCCTACCTCGCCGTCATCCGCACCCTCATGAACGCCGGCCTGAAGCGCGTGTACTTCACCGGCGGCGAGCCGCTGACCTCGCCGACCGCCAGGCCGGTTTTGGAAGGCCTGGCCGAGCCCGGCCCGGACGCCTCCTACACGCTGATCACCAACGGCACCAGGATCCGTACCCACCGCTCCTGGCTGGTCAGGACGCACCTGGACAAGGTGAAGGTGTCCCTGCACTACTTCTCGGACGCTTCACTGCGGGCCATCGCCGGGACGCGAATCGGGATCGGCACGATCCTGGACGGCATCGAGGTCGCCCGCGACACCTTCGAGCGGGTCGAGCTGAACACCCTGCTTCAGAGGGAGAACGCCCACGAGGTCCGGCAGATCCTTGACTTCGCCTTGGAGCGGCGGCTTCCCGTGCAGTTCATCGAGCTGGTCGGCACCGACTTCAACGAGGGTCGCGCCGACTCCGCGGTGTCGGCCGATGAGATCGTCGCGCACCTGCGCACCCTCACCAGCGACGAGCACATCGAGGTCGCCGGAGTGGGCCAGGGCCGCAGGGTCTTCCGTATCGACGGCATCGAGATCGACGTCATCCACCGCGACCTCGGCCGCCACCACGTCGGACAGTGCGGCACCTGCCCCGTGCGGTCCCGGTGCGTCGAGGGTTTCTGGGCGCTGCGGGTCGACCACGGCGGCGGCATACAGTCCTGCCTGCTCCGCGACGACCTCCGTGTCCGCGTGAATGACCTGGTCGCCGACCCCGACCGGCTCGCCCAGACGGTTGCCGGGCACGTCACGGCTTTCACGGAGGGGACGCTGTGAGCCTGCCTCCTCCGTACCGGCCGCTGTATCTCGATGGGCCGCAGCACCCGTTCGTCGTCCTCGAAGGCGTCTCCGGCATAGGAAAGTCGACGCTCGCATGGGCATTGACCGAGCGGCTGGGCGCGACATCGCTGCACACACTCCCGACGCCCCACGCCGGGTGGTCGGCACTGATCAACGAGCGCCTGCGCGGGTTGCCGCAGTTCGCCTTCTACCTGTCCGGGCTGCTGCACGCCGCCGACTCGATCCGGCTCGCGCGGGCGATCGGTCCTGTCGTCGCCGACCGTTACGCCTCGTCGGTGGTGGCCTGCCACGCCGCTGTTCACGAGGTCGCCGTCGAGGAGGTCGCCGACCTTCTCGAACCCTTCCGGCCCTACCTGGAGATGCCGACCCGCACCTTCTACCTGGGCTGCTCCGAAGCAGCCCTGCGGGAGCGCCTCGCGGTCAAGCGCGACGCCAAGCAGGACGACCTCGACCTGTTCGCCGTCCCCGGCCGACTCGCGCGTCTGCTCGCCAACTTCCGGACCGTCCAAGCCGCCGACTCCACAGCCGTCGCTCTCGACACGGACGGCAAGTCCCCGGACGACCTGGCCGACTGGATCATCACCGACCTGGAGGCCCAGGGTGCTTAACCCCATCGACACCGACGCCGTGATCAGGGACGGCGGTGCGGTCGGCCGCTTCCCCGGCGAGATCCACGAAGGTGTCGCCTGGTGGCTCGGGGCAAGCTTCGTCGCACTCACGGCGGCCAAGCAGTTGGTCGTGGGGAGCGATGGCGGGGCGGTTACGGCCGAGTTCTTCCACCGCCTGTGCCGCGGCGCTGTCAACGCTCACCACCACGCCTGCCGCGTCACCGCCATCGACGGCATCGCCGAGGACACCTTCCTCGCCTACGTCCGAGGCCGGCTGCCACTGGCCAGCGCCTATCTGGCCGCGACCGATGGCCCGGACGGTACGCACGTCATCCGGATCCGGCTCTACGACGCTGACGGCCTGGTGCTCCAGGAGGACACCGGGCTCGCCGCCATCCGCGGGATGGTCGCCGAAGACCGCGTACCGATCCCCGTCAGCGACAGCGCCCGCGGAACCATCGAGCACCTCGCCCCCACCACTGCGGAGACGTCCGCATGATCGACGCGGCCGAGATCATCCGAACGCAGGCCAGCATCCTGTTCGTCACCCTGGACTCCCTGCGCTACGACACCGCCCGCACCGCCTACGACAACGGCCTGACCCCACATCTCGCGGCCCTTCTCCCGGAGGGCGGCTGGGAACGGCGCCAGACCCCCGGCACCTTCACCCTCCCCGCCCACATGGCCTTCTTCTCCGGCTTCCTGCCCAAGCTGCCCCAGCCCCAGCAGCCGCCCCGCCTGTGGGAGTGCCGTCCGCACGCCTTCAAGACCGTCCCACCGCAGACCTTCGTCTTCGACGCCCCCAACCTCCTGGCCGGCCTCGCCCAGCACGCCTACCGCAGCATCTGCGTCGGCGGCGTAACGTACTTCTCCCGCGAGACGCCGCTCGGCTCGGTCCTGCCCGACCTGTTCGACGAGGACCACTGGCGCCCCGAGTTCTGCTCACCCGAACCCGACTCCACCCGCCACCAGGTCGACCACGCCCTGGAGATCGCCGAACACCACGACGGCCAGCCCGTGTACCTGTTCGTCAACGTCTCGGCCACCCACGTCCCCCACGGCCACTACCTCGACCATAGCCGCGACACCGCCGCCTCCCAGCAGGCCGCCCTCGCCTACGCCGACGCCCACCTCGCCCGCCTGATCACCACCCTCACCGCGAGGAAGCGCTGGCTGATCATCTTGTGCGCCGACCACGGCGACGCCTACGGGGAAGAGGGCTACCACGGGCGCGGCATCGCCCACCCGGTCGTCATGAACGTGCCGTTCGCCGCGATGGTGCGCTGATGCCCACTAACCTCGGCCGGTATGAGCGATGCCCCAGCCGTCCGCGACGCGGCCGTCGTCGTAGCCCGGGACAAGGACGGCCTCGTAGCTCTCCTCAGCGCCCACTTCCCCGCACATCAGGGCGACTTCCTCTTCCTTCCCGGCGGCCGGAGGGAAACAGGCGAGACGCCCGAGGAATGCGCGCGACGCGAGTTGCGGGAAGAGTCCGGAATCACCGCCAAGGCGTGGCGACCACTCGGTTCGTACGCCCTCACCGTCTCCTCACCCGCCCGCGTCCACCTCTACGAAGCCCGGGACCTCACCTGCGGACCGCAACAGCTCACGCCGACCGAGCAGGACTTCAAGCTCACCTGGTGGCCGATGGCCGACGCCCTGCACGCGGCCACGCACGGTCGGTTCCTGCTCATGGCTGGTCCGCTTGCCCTCTTCCTGGCGGACAGGGCCACGCCCAACTGAGCACAGGCTCGCGCGGGTCAAGACGTGGTGGCGAGACTGGCGAAAGCGAGCTGCCATGACCGAAGCTGCCTCCCCTCCGGAACAGTTGCGTGCTGCACTCCGCGACATCAGTCGCTGGGCGACCGAGCAGGACCCGAGGGACGTGGAGGCGTTGGCCGCGGCCTTGCGAGCGAAGGCGGACGCGCTGGAGCGGCAGACCGGACAGGAGCCGGTGACTGCCTCACGCGATCGTGCCGAAGTCGCGGCCGGCCACGCTGACAAGCTGCCTGCTTCAGCCGAGCTGAAGAAGCCCCACCGAAGACGGCAACGGCCACGGAACCTCCACCACGAACCGCAGGCTGTGGCATGGGCGCGGGAGAAGGCGGGCCTGACGAAGCGGGCGCTGGCCCGGACGGTAGGTATCTCCGAGCAGCTCCTGGGGGAGATCGAGTCCGGGTGGCGCAGCGCCACGCCGTCCAACCTGGACAGGATCGCCCACGCGTTGAACTGCCCGGTCGTGCTGTTGGAACGCAAACGGTGGGACAGAGCCCCCGTCAACGGCGACGGGGACGCGACGGTGGAGGGTACGCCGGAGATGGATCCGCGGTCGCCATGGGCTGACTCCGACGCGCAGGGATACCGCTGCGGGCCATCGCCGCTCGGGCCAGAGGGCTCGGCGCGGGGCGTTGGGTGAGGCGTTGGAGGCGCCAGGTGAGGACTTGGGCCGGGGAGTGGGCGTCGTCGAGGGCACGTTGATCTGCTGCTTGGCGGAGTAGTTGGGTGGGGTCGTGACCTGTGGTCTCGGCGTCGGTGAAGGCGGTGGCGAGGGCTGGCCAGGTGGGGTCGTTGAGGATCTGGTCGGCGTGGGTGGGGATGGTCTGGCGTACGCGTTGGGCGTGCCGTTCAGTAGCCGGTTGGGGTGGGCGGCGCTGGGCGAGCGCGGCCAGGGGCGCGGCTGAGGCTTGGTCGTAGGCGGCCTGGAGGTCGGCGAGAGTGCGGCGGGTGGCTTCGACTTGCTGGTTGTGGTGGCGGGCGGCGTGCCAGCGCTGGACGGCGACGGCGGTGAGGATGGCCGCGTCGAGGAGCATGGCGATGGCCGCTCCGTCGCCGCCTGAGGGTTGGCGGGCGATGGCGTGGATGGCGCCGCGTAGGGCGCGTGCGTGCTGGTGGTCGGCTTGGATACGGGAGCGACTGGCGCGTTCGAAGTCGATGGCTGCCTGGCGGAGCTGGGGTCGCAGGTCGGAGGGGGCGTGGAAGGGGAGGGCGTCGAGGGCTTCGGCGAAGGCGGCGATGTGGGCTTGGGATGCGGCGTCGTCGGTGCCGGCGAGGTGGTGGGGAATGCGTTCGGTGGCGGCGGTGGCCCGGTGCCAAGGGTTGGGCTGACGCGGGCCGGTCGCGGGAGCTTCGGTCGCGGTGAGGCGGTCGCGGATCTGGGGGTAGGACAGGTCCGGGGCGAGGGTGGAGCCGGAGAACCAGACGGGCTGGCCTTCGACGTTGATGTCGCCGTCGAGGGCGACTTTGTAGCCCCGGATGTCGCCGGAGGGGAAGCGGAGGACGTCGACCTTCATACCGCTGGAGGCGAGGAGGTGGAAGAACTCCTCGGGGCTGGTGGCCACGGCCACGACGGTGCGGATGGTGGCGCGGAGCTGCTCGCGCGGGGTGCTCCGGTGGCCGGTGCGGTGGGCTTTTTCGGTTTCGGCGCGGGTGGGGCGTTTGGCGGCGGTGCGGTCTCCCCGTGCGACGATGCGCAGGTTGTAGTCGCTCTCGACAGCCTCAAGTTCCTTGTCGGCGCGGAGATAGTCGTTCCAGTGGCGGGCGGTGCGCAGGTCTCCTCGGATGGTGGTGGCGGCGATGTGGATGTGGTCGTCGGCGTGGCGGACGGCGACCCAGCGGCAGCCGTCCGCGTCGCCGTCCGGGGCGATGCCCGTTGCGGCAACGACGCGACGGGCGATGTCGGCCCACTGGTCGTCGGTGAGCACGGGGTCTTCGGGGGCGGCGCGGACCGAGCACTGCCACACCGATTGCTCAGGGACGGTCTGGCCCTTGCTCCGCGCTTGGCTCAGGCGTAGTTCGAGGGCGCGGGTGAGCTGCTTCATGGCCGCTTTCGGGTCCTGGTCGCGGCCGGGGTCGGGTGCGAAGCCGTCCCAGGAGTCGACCAGGTGCGGGTCGGTGTGGTCCTTGGACTTCACCGTGTCGTAGAGGTAGCCGAGGAGGCGGCGGATGGCCTTGCCTCGGGTGATCTTCGCGATCAATCAGGCCGCCTTCCGGCCGGCCGCTTGGTGCGCGGCCGTTTCAATAGTGGTGATGGCGTCCCGGACGCTCTGCACGGTCCGCTCCGCTTGTGCCAGGACCGCGGTGTCGGCCTGATAGGGCTGGCCGCCGGAATTGAGGCGGTGGGCGATCTGGTTGACGTTGCCTCCGATCTTGGCGACCTGGGCGCGCAGGGCGACGAGTTCGTCGATGAGCTCGTCAGTGGCGGTGCGCTGGCCGGGCAGCGGCTGGGTGCCTTCAACGAAGGCCATGACGACCGCGCCGACCAAGTGGGCGCCGGCGATCTCCATGGCCTTCGCCTTGGCCTTGATGGCGTGGTGCTCGGCTTGGCTGTAGCGGACGTCGACGCGGAATGTGCGCTGCGTGCCGTCGCGGCGGCGACGGCGGGCGACGCGGCGAATGGCGGCTTCGGCAGCGGCACGGATCAGGCTCGACGGCTCGGCAGGCTCGGGGACGGCTTCCCCCTCCGGTGCCCCTGGCGCCGGAGTCCCTCCGCCACCCCCGGGCGGAGGAGCCAGCGTGGGACCGACCATTGGACGGTCCAGCGCCATACCTTGCTCCCCCGCAAGGCTGGGGGTAGCCGTATCCGTTGCGGGTCGGCGTAGTGGGTGGGTTGCTCTCCTCGCCTACGTGATCGTCGGTGTCGTGGTCTCGGGGCATGGGATTCTCCGACGTCTTTCGAGTGCTGCGGTGCGGAGGGGACTGGCCGCTGGACGGTTCGGCTGGCGGGAATGCGGCCGGGTGCCGGGGTCCCGCAGTCTTGGGCAGGTGGGTGGCGGACCGTGTGGGGTGGTTTTGCGGGGCCACCCCACACAGCCTGTTCACTCCGAGCTGGGGTGGGCGCGGGCTTCGTCGCCGGGCTGGAGGGACTTGAGGGCTTCGGCTATGCGCTCGTTGCCTGCGGAGATCCCCTGGGCTTCGATGGCCTCGCGGGCCATGGCGCGGGTGACCTGGCCGGAATCCGGGTGGGCACGGCGGATGATGTCGGCGAGCTGCTCGATCGACGCTTCGGCCTTGCGCCCGCTGCGCCCCGCCTGCGCGCGCTCGCCGGAAGTGCCCTTCAACTTCTGGCCAGCGCTTTCAGCGTCTGCCGGAACCGGTGCGTTGCCTTGGCCGGTGATGCCCGCAGACTCCGGAGCTGTTGGGGGTTCGGTTCCGGCTGCTGCGTCAGCCCCGGCTGCAGGCTCGTCCTTCGGATGCACTGTTCGCCGTGCGGCCGGAATCACGGCCGGGGCCGCCGGAATCATGGTGAGAGTTCCGGCGGCCGTCGTGTGGCTGTGGCGGCCGATGAGGATGTGCATGTGGGTGGCTCCGGCCAGGGCCAGGGGAGCTATCGCCGACAGGACGGCGACCGTGTGGTCGCCCAGCAGGAGGGTGTGGACGCCGGGCTGGTTGAGGCGTACGGCGTGCAGGGCGTTGGCCCACAGGCTGGCGGTGGTGGCGGTGCCGAAGAGGGTCCAGGCGTAGGCGCGGGCGGGCCAGGGTGCGTCGCGCAGGACGAGGAGGGCGCGGACTCCGTAGGCGATGAAGCCGTCGATGACCAGCGGGAAGAGGTAGGCCAGGTGCGGGCGGATGTGGACGGCGACGGCCATCTGCCGCAGGGAGTCGTACGACAGGGCGCCGCCTGCCAGGCCGAGCAGGATCAGCGCGAGCGGATCCCACCAGGACCGGCCACGGCCGGGCGTGGGCTCGCGGTGGGACGGGGTCTGCGGGGCGGGGCGCGGAGATGCGGTGGCGGGCATGGGAACTCCAGTCAGGGGCTGGGCCGACGCATGGGGTGCTCCGGGCATGCCGGAGAAG
>NZ_JAJSYW010000039.1:0-38913 GCF_036815005.1 Streptomyces sp. IBSBF 2435
GGCCTCGGCGCCCCAGCCGCCGCACCAGCCTGCCCCCCCGAAGAAGACCGCGGGGCGTAATCTGCAGGCCGCGATAGGGGTCGGGGTCGGGCTCGGCGTGATCATCGTCGCGGCGCTCTTCATCGTCAAGGCGGTTTTCGTCGGCGTCGTCGCGGTCGCCGTGGTCATCGGCGTGTGGGAGCTGACCTCGCGGCTCGCCGAGCGCAAGGACATCCGCGTACCGCTGATCCCGCTCGCGGTGGGCGGCGCGGCCATGGTGGTGGCCGGCTATCTGCGCGGCGCCGACGGTGCCTGGGTGGCGATGGCGCTGACCTCGCTGGCCATCCTGGTCTGGCGGATGACCGAGCCCCCGCACGACTACCTCAAGGACGTCACCGCGGGCGTCTTCGCCGCCTTCTACGTGCCCTTCCTCGCCACCTTCGTGGTGATGATGCTCGCCGCGGACGACGGCCCCCGCCGGGTGCTGGTCTTCCTGCTGCTCACCGTGATCAGCGACACCGGCGCCTACGCGGTCGGCTGGCGCTTCGGCAGCCACAAGCTCGCCCCGCGCATCAGCCCCGGCAAGACCCGCGAGGGCCTGCTCGGCGCGATCGCCTTCGCCATGGTGGCGGGCGCCCTGCTGATGCAGTACGTCATCGATGGCGGCCACTGGTGGCAGGGCCTGCTGCTGGGCCTGGCCGCCGCCGTCAGCGCCACCCTCGGCGACCTCGGCGAGTCCATGATCAAGCGCGACCTCGCCATCAAGGACATGGGCACGCTGCTCCCCGGCCACGGCGGGATCATGGACCGCCTGGACAGCCTCCTCCCGACCGCCCCGGTGGTCTGGCTCCTCCTGGTCGCCTTCGTCGGCAAGGGCTGATCCTCCGGACGCCGAGTCCGGGTGAGCCCGGACCCGGGTCGTCTGAAACGCAGTTGTGCCGGATGGCACTTCGGGACTGTACGACCGACACCCATAACGAACCCAACGCGATATCGGTGGCGCCCCCGGCCACCAAAAGCTCAGCGCTCATGTGCCCCCACGCTGCCGTGCAATGGTTCCTTCCCCATCCGTAGCTTCCTGACTCGCACGGTGGGCCGACGTGCAGCCGTCCTGCCGAGCCCGACCAGGCAGTCACCGTGCGCGGTGGGAGTCGTCGCCCGACGGGCGTCCTTCGGTGAGCAATGACGACCCGAGCAGGCAACGCCGCGCGGTCTGCGACACTGGTAGGCATCATGCCTGCACCCGGAGAAGTGGAGTCAGCTCAACGCTGAGAACCCTCCACCAGCAGCTTTGCTGCTGGTGGAGGGTTCTGTTCAGGTCGTGGGCCGTGCTCGGGCCGTGGTACTACCGCACCCGGAGATCAGCGGCGCCTCCACCAGCGGGTGGCCAGGAACGGCGCCACGTACAGGGACGCCTCCGCCGGGGTGGCACGCCTGGCCCAGATCAGGATCACTCCCCCTACGAGAGCGCCTACGTAGGCGAGACCGGCCCCCCAAGGGGGCATAACAGGCGACTGGCTTTGCCGCAGGCGATTGTTCATAATGTGGATGGTGTTCCTTCCTGGTGGGACGGAGCCCATAGCCACCCGTATGTGTGCAAGCAGGCGGGTGGCTTTTTGCTGGGTTGCGGACCTGACCGCGCGTTGATTGTCCATCACTAACCATGGAATCCGCAAATCAGCCCCCCCGGGTGGAAAGGTGTTGACGCTGTCAAGGTCTTTCCACCTTAGATTCGAAGGTTGGGGGGGTCGGGTTGGTACTCCGATGACAAGACGAAGGCGCACGCTGGCGAACGCCTACGAATTGGTGAAGGGTCCTCAGTCACGCCTGCGTCAGGATGACGGCCGGGGGGAGCAGCAGCACGGGCGGCAGGGCCCATAGCACCCCGCGGGTTAGCCAGACCAGATTCCATCGATGGCACGGCGGGCCCGCTCCCGGCTGCTCGGCATGAGGTGCGCGTATACCCGGAGCGTCAGCGCCGGGTCGGCGTGGCCCAGGTATTCGCTCACGGCCTTGATGCTCTCGCCCGCGTCCAGGAGGACCGACGCGTAGAAGTGGCGGAGTGCATGCATGCCGTGCACGCGGGCCGACTCGTAGGGGTCGCCCTGGTCAGGGGTGGCGATGATGCCCGCGGCGGCGAGGGCGGGCTTCCACTCCTGGATGTTGAAGTTGCTCCGCCAGACGATCCCGCCGGCCATGTTGGAGAAGTACAGACACTTGGTGATGAGCGGTCCGTCCGTGCGCTTCCATGGGAGCGTCACCGCGACGGGCTTGCACCGGTCGACGTGCGCCCGGATGGCGTCGGCGACCACGTCCGGCAGGGGCACGTCCCGTTCCTTGTTGCACTTGGGCGGGGCGAATACCGCCTTGCCGCGGATGAGCTTGATCTGCCGGACCACGTGCAGCGTGCCGTTCGTGAAGTCGATCGCGTCGTCTTCGGCCAGGCCGATGATCTCGCCCTGGCGCAGTCCGCATCCGGCGCCCACGTCGACCATCGCGCGGTACCGCTCGGCGAGGGCGGCACGTACGGCGAGGACCTGTTCCGGGAGCCAGGGAACGACGCGTGCGGGGCTGCTGGCGGGGGGACGTACGGACTTGGCGTTGCAGGGGTTCCGGGCCAGCAGGCCGTCATCCACGGCCGCCGAAAGGACCGCCCGGACGTTGCCGTAGATGATGCGGGCGTACCCGCCCGACATCGGGTCGTCCTCCAGCTCCTTGACGAGTGCCTGGATGTGCGACGGGCGGAACAAGTCGAGCGGGCGGGAGCCGATGCGCGGCAGAACGTGCAGCCGCAGCCGCGTCTCTACCGCCACCTGCGTCGTGGGGTCGGTCGTCTGCGCCGCCATCCAGCGTTCGGCGAACTGCCGGAAGGTGGTCCGGCCGGCGCGGGGGTCCACGTACGACCCGCGCGCCATGTCCGTCTCGGTCTGCGCCAGCCAGGCTTCCGCGAGGCGTCGTTGCCGGTCGGGGAAGCTCTTGGACTTCTCGCTTCCGTCGGGGCCGATGTAGCGGGCCCGGTAGCGAAGCCCGGAGCCGTGGCGGTCGGTCTTGATGCGGACGGGCTTGCCGTTGGGGCCAGGTTGGGTCTTGTACCAGCGGTCTTGGATGTGGCCTGCCATGGTGGGCAGCTCCTTGGGGGTTCGTCCGGTCGGTGGCTGCCGGGGCGCGTGCCGAGGTGGTCTCGTCGCGTCCTGGCTGCTCGCTGTGCCGGGCGGTCCTGTGGTCGCTGTCCGTGCAGGGAGGGAGACGGGGGCGTCCGCCGGGTGCGGGTTTCTGGGGGTGCTCGGAGGCGGCGGGCGGGTGCCTCCCTGGCCGCTCATATGGGGAGGTCAGTTGAGGGAGGCGGGGTCAGGGAGGCGGTCAGGGAGTTCTCCCTGCCTCCCCTAGGTGCTCCCTGTACGGCGTGTGACGAGTGGGCAGAGTGAGTGAGGCAGGGCGGTTGTCCGCGGAGCGGTCGTGCCGGGACTGGCAGGGGTCGGGACGGGGTGCCTCACTGCCCCACTGCGGGACCGTTGCCCCACGTCAGCCCCAGTGGGGTGGGGTCAGTGAGGCGGCCAGTGGAAAGCCACTGCCTCACTGGCCGCCTCACTGAACGCTGCGTGACGGCTGGGGTTGGGGAGGGGAGGCGTCGGCGGCGTGCGGAAGGGTGTCCAGGGCCTGTTTACGGGTGGTCGGCGGGGTGCCTCCCCGCCTCCCCAGGGGGTGGTCTGTGCTGCTCAGGGCTGGGGAGGTGGCTTGGGGGTGTGGTTGGGGAGAACTCCCCACCTCCCCAAGTGCCTCCCCAGCACGGTGGGTTACGCGGCTTGGTCGCGGGCGGTCTGCTGGGCGGTCCAGTCGCGTACGGCGGCGGGGTCGTAGCGCAGGTATTTGCCGACGCGGAAAGCGGGCGGGCCGGTGCGCTTCTTGCGCCAGGCGTAGACGGTTTCGATCGGCACGCTGAACAGGCTGGCGATGTCCTCGGAGGTGAGGTACCGGTCGGGGAGACCGGCGCGGAGCATGGCCCGGGGATCGGATACGGGGGCGGCCATGGTCACTCCTTGTGGTTCCTGCCGGGGGTGCGGGGTGAGGGTGCGCGCCGTACTGGAGAGTTGGGGGAACGCAGCGTCCATAGCGCCCGCAGCGTCCGCACCTACCGGGCGGCTGGTGGGCTGCCCGGTCCGGAAGGTTCCGGCGGTTCCGCTACAGGTCAGGCAGGGGGTCGGGTTCGGGGATGGGCGCGACGGGCGGCCATGGCGGGCGGGCGGTGGCGTCGGAGGGTACGGACGCTGGCGGGGCGTCAGCCGGTGCCCGCGACAGCACGAGCAGGCGTTGCCGGTGCCGGTCCTGACTACGCTGGGTGTCGTCCACGGTGATCCCGATGGACCGCAGCAGCGGGGCGAGGCGTTTGAGGCGGCCGGATGCGCGGGTGGCGTCCTTGGGCCAGCCGGGCGGGCGGGGCCCGTCGCCGAAGGTGAGGAGTTCCAGGAGTTGTCCGGCGGTGCCGGACCAGGTGCACCAGTTGTCGGTGAAGTCGGCGACGGCGCGGCCGAAGGGGTCGCCTTCAAGGGCGTCGGTAGCGACGTTGACGGAGGTGGCGAGGTAGGCGTCCAGGGTGTTCCAGCCCTGGACCTGGTCGACGGCGGCCAGCACCCGGGCGTAGTCGGCCATGCGGGGCATGGTCGACAGTTCCACGTACGGCAAGACGGCCAGCACGTAGGAGAGCAGGTCCAGCAGCGCCTCGAGCACTGCGGGCCGCACCGCCTCAAAAGCGCTGTCCAGCTCCTCTTCGGTGCGGCGCCGGTCGGGGTCGATGAGCTGCAAGTCCAGCATGAGCAGGCGCTCCGCCAGGTCGCCGGCCAGGGCTCCGGCATCGATGGTCGTCATGGCCAGCACGCGGCGGAAGGTGAGGACCACCACGTCGTCGTCGGTGTACAGGGCCCGGTCGACGATGCCGTCGCCTGTGACGGCCTTGCACAGGGTGTCGGACAGCCACGGGGGGATGGTGGAGATGTTGTCCAGGCACAGCGCCCAGGAGCTGAACGCCTGCGTGGCCCAGGTCTTGACGTCCCGCGGCTGGCTGCGCTTGGTGGCGGGTGAGGGGTCGATGAGGTTGACGACCATCTGCGCGGTCTTGGACTTGCCCGTGCCCTGCTCACCCTTGAACGTCAAGATCGGGTGCGGGATGTGGGGAATCCACGCGGCCACCAGCCACCCGACAAGCTGCCGGAAGGTGTCCTGGTCCATGTTCAGTAGCCCGTGCAGCCTGGCCAGCCCGTCCCCGCCCCGCACGGGCACGGGCACGGGCGCCATGGCCCCGGAGCGGCGGAAGACCGTGGGGGAGCGGGGCACGGTCTGCCAGCGTTCGGGCTCGACCGTGACCGCGCGCCCGTCCGTGCTCCCCAGGTCGATCACGATCGTGCCCGACGCCGGGTCGGTGCCGACGCGAAGGTGGACCGGTACGGGGTCGTCGTCAGAGGCGATGCCCTCCAGCACGGTCATGGCGTCGGCCAGTGCGGACTGAGAGGGAACCTCGCCGTTGTAGGAGTCGGTGAACAGCCGCGCGAGACGCTGGCGCAGACCTGCCTTACCGCGCAGGGGCAGGGCGATGTTCGGGCCGGTGCGCTCGATGGCATAGGGGCGGCCGTCGTCTGAGGTGATCAGGTCGTACCGGTCCCGGGCCAGCTCCACCAGCCGCATAGCGGCGGACGGCTTCTTCCCCTCGCTGTCAGCGCCACCGCTCTGGTCTGCGTGACGACCCGCGTCACGGGGCGTCGACTCAGGCGCACCCGGACGCAGCCGGTCGGTGCTCATGCTGCCTCCATCAACGCGTCGGGTCGGGTGGTCGAGTCGGGCAGACGGGTGCGCGTCGGCAGCACCGCAGGCGCGTTCGTGAGGACGAGTCGAGTCGGCTGGTTACCGGGGTCGGCAGCGCGCACGAGCTGTGCGGGCACGGTGAGCCGTGCGCGCTGTTCGGCCTGGTCACCCCTCGACTGATCCTGCGTCCGGTTGGCCGACGCGTCGGGCCAGGCGGCCGACTCGTACGCGGCGGCCATGCGCGCCAGCAGCAGGCAGATTCCGACCGTGAACACCCGACCCGACCGGTTGGGAACGGGCTCGTGGACACCCGACACGTCGGGCTCGTGCGCGGTCGACCGGCCGGTGGTGGGGTCGGGCACGTGGGGCGCGACGTGGGGCGTCACGGTGTAGCGGGCGGCCAGCAGCAGCGCCAGCAGCAGGGGCAGTCGGTCGGCCTTGGCCGCGTTGCAGGGCTCGCAGGCGAGCACGGTGTGCTCGGCGCGCCAGGTGTTGAACAGAGACAGCCGGCACCACGTGGTCGATGGTCGCGGGCCGCAGGTCGGCGAACAGACGCCCGCAGTACATGCACCACGATCCGTCGCGGGCGGCCAAGGTCCGCTTACGAGCCCGCTTGCGCGAGCCGTTGAGCGGGCAGCGGTCGTGCAGGCTCACGCCGCACCGCCGCGCAGTTCGGCGTGCATGGCGTCCTGACGGGGGCACTCCGGGACGACCGCCCCGACCGCCCAGCCGCCCGCGTTCAGCGACACCAGCAGGGGACGGGGGTTGATCTAATGGTTCACCGACAGGTCGTAGCAGAACTTGCGGCGAGGGCGGTCCGGCGTGAGGGCCCGGTACTCCGGGTCCAGCTCCGCGAACGGCGTGAGCGCCCAGGGGTGGAACTCGTTCGGTCCCTCGTTGCCCAGCCGCGCCAAGGTGCGGGCCCCCAGCCTGGACACCCCTTCCATAAGGTGTCCGTTGATCTCCGCGCCGCGCCCCACTGCGCTGCGCCCGCCGCGCGTCACCTTGATGTCGGAGGCGTACAGCGCCAGCGCGACCGCTCCGGCCGGCAGCAGCTCCGAGAGTGCGTCGCGGTACCAGTGCTCACGGCACAGGACGTACGCGTCGGAGTAGGCGAGGGTCACATCGCGGTCCCACAGGCTTAGCGCGGCCATCTCCCGCGCGGTCGCGTCCAGACCCGACACGCCGAGGTGGTCCACGGCCCGCCATACGACGGAAAGCATCTGCTCGCTGGTGGGCCGGGCCGGTGCCTGCGGCAGCGCGGCCAGGGAGAGGTACAGGCCCGCGGCCACCTGCTCACGCGTCAGCTCCAGCGAGCCGACCGGCACCCGCGGGAACGCCTCACCCGCACGCCGACGCTCCACCAACGGCAGAGTCGTAACCTGCTCACTCAGCCGGTCCACAGTGATTCCAGGCATCATGGAGACACCCCTTCGAGGGTTAGGGGAGCGACGAACTACTTGGCGGTTGGGCGTCGCTCCCGCTCTTTTTGGCTTCCGAGACCTAGCTTGTACTAGGTCACCTAGCATGTCAACTAGGTGTCTTAGGTCGTGCTAGGTGCTACCTTCTGTGGCATGACTCTGAGCAGCGATGACCCGCGCGCGCCGTACGTGCAGGTGGCGGACGTTCTGCGTCTTGAGATCGAGAGAGGCACTCACGGACCGGGCAAGAAACTGCCGTCGGTCCGGGAGCTCTCCGAACGGTTCGGCGTCGCCCCCATGACCATCAGCAACGCACTCCGGGTGCTGAGGGACGGGGGTTACGTCGCGTCGACTCCTGGTCGCGGGACCTTCGTGCGTGAGGCCCAGCAGGAGGCCACCCCAGCCGCCCCGACGGTGGCCGATCTCGCGGACCGTGTCACCGCGCTGGATACCACGGTGCGTGAGTTGACCGAACGCCTGGAGCGGCTGGAAGCCAACGGCTGAGGCGTCACCAGAGGGCGGCTGGACGCTGGTCATCGGTCGTCCCCTCTCCGGTAGGTTGCTTGTCGATGTGGCCAGCAAAGACCAAGCACGGCCTGTGAATGAAGGGTGATCGCGGATCACTCACAGCTCACTCACGGGCACAGCGGAGGAAGTTGCGATGCCAGACGCCAGCACTTCCGGAGAAACGTTCATCGCCGAACTCAAGCGGTGGCGCGACGTCCGGGGTTTGTCTCAGTCCGCGTTGGCCAAGGCGGTTGGCTACACGCCCTCCTATGTCTCGAAGGTGGAGAGCGGCCAGCAGCGGCCCTCTGCGGAGTTCGCCGAGGACTCGGACCGCGTGCTTCGCGCCGGCGGGGCCATACGCCGCAGTTTCGGTGAGTTCGAGGCCCAGGGGTGGGGGCGGACGCCCGCCGCGCACAGGGCCCGGCACGACGCTTCGCAGATGCTCCAAGCGCCGTCCAGCATCATCGTGGAGCATGAGGACTCGTCGCTCTACTACGACGGAAGCGTGTACCGGACGACGCAGCGGCGAAAGCTGTACAACGCCAGCGCGGACCCGATCACGCGCTATCTGATCCGAATCTCGGTCGACCGGTACCCCGGGAATCCCGAACGCTCCAACCAGCTTTACCGAGAAAACCCGCTGACCTGGGCAGAGTTGCGCCTTGAGGCGTCCATTGGGGGTGAGTCGATCGGCTGGCGAACGCAGCACGACCGGGACGCTTTCAAGGAAGTATGGCTTCTCTTTGAGAACGACTACGGGCGTTATCCGCTTTATCCAGGAGATACCGCCTGGTTGGAATACTCGTACGCCGTTGGAGACGAGAAGTGGGGGACGTGGTATCAGCGAGCTGTCCGTCTTCCGACGAACCTGCTGAGTGTACGTCTCGACTTCCCGTCGGAGCTTGACCCGGTGGTCTGGGGTACGGAAACCACCATGACGGCTGAGGCGTTCCCCTTCCGTACGGCGATCCAGCGTGACGACGTGGGAGAGCGGCGGGTGTTCTCGTGGAGCACGGAGGAACCACCGCTGCATGCCCGCTTCCGACTGGAATGGAAGTTCCGGGCCCGCGCGAACCAAGAGGAGGCAGGCGCGGATATGGTCACACCGAGCGCGGCTGAGAAGATGCGGAGTATCGGCATCATCCAAGAGGGTGATCCGATCCTTGCACGGCAGGCCAGGAGCTTCACGCTGCCGGAGGAGGCAGAGGATGCGCGGCGCCTGGTCGCGGAACTCGGCTCTGCGGCCGAGAGGGCCGATACGATCCACGTGTTCAGCAAGGGAATGGGGGTTGCTGCACCCCAAATCGGAATCGACCGCTCAGCCGCCATCGTGCGCACGCCCGATGGCGAGACGATCACCCTTCTCAATCCCCGAGTGATCGAGGAATCGGCCGAGGCCGACGAGCAATACGAAGGGTGCTGGAGCTTCTTCGATCTCCGAGGAAAGGTTCCCCGTCCCCTCAGTATCACCGTGGAACACCAGGACATCGACGGCCGAGACCGCATCACAGTCTTCGAACGCGGCGTCGCGCGGCTAGTCGCTCACGAGATCGACCACCTCGAAGGCAGGCTCTACCGCTCGCGGATGCGGCCCGGGGTGGAGCCGATCACCGTTGCTGAGTACCGTGGTACGGGTCGGAGCTGGACCTACGGGAGCGACGACGCGACCTCCGGCAAGGGATAGAGCGGGCGGCCTGCGGCCGCTCGACCCTTGGCAGCTCGCTGCGCTCGCGCTGCGGGCAGCCGCCCCCCGACGCGCTCCGTTGCGCGCTGTCCGTCATGGGGGAGTGCCCGGCGCGGTGTCGCCGGAAGGGGCACGTCTGGCGAGCCTCACAGCAAGAGGAGCACCCCCCGGCGCGGCGTGCTCCTCTTGCTCTTCGCCAACCCGCCGGCGGTCCGACTTGCGCGATACGGACATCCGATGACTACCGGACGCGTGGTCGCTGGCGTTCGTGTCTCTCTTCCACTTCCAGCGCTGTGACCTGCGGCCACGCTCTTAGGGCGGGTGATCTTGCGGACGCTTGTTGGACGCTGACCCGATCCGTTAGCGTCCGCAGGAAAACGGCAAGTCAGAGCTGGTGTGCGAGCGATCGCAGACGCTGCGGACGCTATCTCCTACCAACTCTCTAGTAAGAGGAAGAGAGCGGACCTTTCGCCGGGGGAGTGGGGCTTTTACCGCGGCGGGGCCCGCACGGTCAAAGCCTGACTTGCCCCCGTCTGGCCGCACGAGCGCTGCGACCGTTCGTGCCGGATGCCCCCCGCTGAAACGCCGCACAGAAGCCGTCTGCGGGGCTCGGTCGCGGACCCTGCGCCATGGGTATGGGGAGGTGGCGGCCAAAGGGCGTCCGCCCGCAGGGCGGTCCGTCTGCTCTGCTTTTCAGCCGGGGGCAGCGCTGTGCGGGGGGTGCGACCCTCTCTGCGGGCCGGTTCCCGGGCACGGTCCGCAGGGGCCGCTAACCGCTAAGAGCCTCGTCAGCACCCGTATCGACCGCTAGCGGCCCCTCTAGCGCTAGACGGGTCGGATCGTGGTGGGTGAGGCAGCGCCAGCCGTCCGCGACCGCTGCTGACTCACCCGCCCCCGGGCCGTCTGTGGGCAGTGCGAGGGTGGCCAGGGACAGCCAACGACCACCAGTGACGACCCCCGCCGATCTGCTCTGAGCAGGGCACCGCGGCCGGTCTGCGACACTGGTTGGCATCATGCCTGCACCCGGAGAACTCACTTTCGCCGTGCCGCGCGGGGCCAAGAAGCCCCCGCGGCATCTTGCCGACCTCTCGCCCGCAGAACGACGTGAGGCGGTGGCAGCGCTCGGGGAGAAGCCGTTCCGGGCCAAGCAGCTGTCGCAGCACTACTTCGCGCGGTTCGCCGACGACCCGGCCGCCTGGACGGACATACCGGCGGCGGCCCGCGGCAAGCTCGCCGGGGACCTGCTGCCCGAGCTGATGACCGTGGTGCGCCACGCGTCCTGCGACGACGGCGACACCCGCAAGACGCTGTGGAAGCTCTTCGACGGCACGCTCGTCGAGTCGGTGCTGATGCGCTACCCCGACCGGGTCACCATGTGCATCTCGTCACAGGCCGGCTGCGGCATGAACTGCCCGTTCTGCGCCACCGGACAGGCCGGCCTGGACCGCAACCTGTCGACCGCCGAGATCGTGCACCAGATCGTGGCCGCCATGAAGGCGCTGCGCGACGGCGAGGTCCCCGGCGGCGCGACCCGGCTGTCGAACATCGTCTTCATGGGCATGGGCGAGCCGCTGGCCAACTACAACCGGGTGGTCGGCGCGATCCGCCGGCTCACCGACCCCGAGCCGGACGGCCTGGGCCTCTCACAGCGCGGCATCACCGTGTCCACCGTGGGCCTGGTGCCCGCGATGTACCGCTTCGCGGACGAGGGCTTCAAGTGCCGCCTCGCGGTGTCCCTGCACGCCCCGGACGACGAGCTGCGCGACACCCTGGTGCCGGTCAACACCCGGTGGAAGGTCCGCGAGGTGCTGGACGCGGCCTGGCACTACTCCGAGGTGTCCGGCCGCCGGATCTCCATCGAGTACGCCCTGATCCGCGACGTGAACGACCAGGCGTGGCGCGCCGACCGGCTGGGCAGGCTCCTGAAGAACCACCGGGTGCACGTCAACCTCATCCCGCTCAACCCGACGCCCGGCTCGAAGTGGACGGCGTCGCGGCCCGGGGACGAGCGCGCGTTCGTGGCGGCGCTCGAAGCGCACGGCGTGCCGGTGACCGTACGCGACACCCGCGGCCAGGAGATCGAAGGCGCCTGCGGACAGCTCGCCGCCGCCGAGCGCTGACCTGCTGCTATCGTACGGTCGGCGACCGGCGGGCGTAGCGTTGCAGCAGCCGGACGCCATACGGTCGTACAACAGAACATTCCGACAGGGGAGCGCCTGAGACGGCGCTGAGAGTGCGGCGAGGGACCAGAACCGAAGGGTCCCAGGCCGCAGACCCTCCCACCTGATCCGGGTCATACCGGCGTAGGGAGTCATCGCAGATGAGAACCACATCCCGACGTGCAGCGGGCGCGCTCGCCCTGGCCGCCGCCGCGGCGGCCGTCCTGGCCGGCTGCGGCAGCGACTCGCCGGCCAAGGGCAAGGACAAGGCCGGCAGCAGCGGCTCCAAGACCGTCACCCTGGTCAGCCACGACTCCTTCGCCGCGTCGAAGTCCGTGCTCGCCGAATTCACCAAGGAGACCGGCTACACGGTCAGGGTGCTGCGCGGCGGCGACGCGGGCGCGGCAGTGAACCAGGCCATCCTCACCAAGGACCACCCGCGCGGCGACGTCTTCTTCGGCGTCGACAACACCCTGCTGTCCCGGGCGCTCGACAACGGCCTGTTCACGCCGTACGCGGCCAAGGACCTCGGCCGGGTGCCGGCCGACGTGCAGCTGGACGCGGCCGGGCACCACGTCACCCCGATCGACTCGGGCGACGTCTGCGTCAACTACGACCGGGCCTACTTCGCAGCCCACCACCTTGCGCCGCCGCAGAACTTCGCCGACCTCGTCAAGCCCGCCTACAGGAACCTGCTGGTGACCGAGAACGTCTCGACGTCCTCGCCGGGCCTGGCCTTCCTGCTGGGCAGCGCCGCCACCTATGGCGACGGCGGCTGGCAGGGGTACTGGAAGCAGCTCAAGAGCAACGGCGTCGAGGTCGTGGACAGCTGGGAGCAGGCCTACAACGACCGCTTCTCCGGCTCCTCCGCGGGCAAGCAGGCCAAGGGCGACCGGCCGCTGGTGGTCTCCTACGCGTCGAGCCCGCCCGCCGAGGTCATCGGCGTCACCCCTGAGCCGGCCCAGTCGCCCGTGGGAGTGTCCACCGGCACCTGCTTCCGGCAGATCGAATTCGCCGGCCTCCTGCACGGCGCGAAGAACACCGCGGGCGGCCGGGCACTGATCGACTTCATGCTGAGCAAGGCCTTCCAGCAGGACATGCCGCTGCAGATGTACGT
The DNA here is from genome assembly GCF_036815005.1 of Streptomyces sp. IBSBF 2435. Classification (NCBI taxonomy): domain Bacteria; kingdom Bacillati; phylum Actinomycetota; class Actinomycetes; order Kitasatosporales; family Streptomycetaceae; genus Streptomyces; species Streptomyces sp. IBSBF 2435. The sequence continues at coordinate 12,661 of NZ_JAJSYW010000039.1, forward strand.
CGACCCGGTCCGCGAGGACGCCGTCGAGCCGCCGGTGTTCGTCAAGTACGGCGCGAAGATCGACCACCCCACCACGCTCGCGCCCGCGAAGATCGCCGCCAAGCGCGACGACTGGGTCGGCGCGTGGAATTCGATCGTCCTGAAGTGAGCGCACGGTGAGCGCGCTGCGTACGGCGTACGACCGCGGCACCCGCGGGTCGGACGGCGCCCGTGAGCCCCGCAAGGCCGCGGGAGGCCGCGGCGCCGCCGTACGCGCAGCCCTGATGGCGCTCCCGCTGCTGTTCTTCGCGGCGTTCTTCGGCTACCCCGTGGCGGCGATCGTCACCCGGGGCCTGCACCAGGGCGGCGGCTGGCAGTTCGGCCGGATCGGCGACGTCCTGGGCGACGCCGGAATCCGCCATGTGCTGTGGTTCACCTGCTGGCAGGCCGCCGCCTCCACCGCGCTGACCCTGCTGGCCGCGCTGCCCGGCGCCTATGTCTTCGCCCGGCTGGACTTCCCCGGGCGGCGGCTGCTGCGCGCGATCGTCACCGTGCCCTTCGTGCTGCCGACCGTCGTCGCCGGCTCCGCCTTCCTGGCGCTGCTCGGCCGGGACGGCTTCACCGACTCGCTGTTCGGGGTGCGGCTCGACACCAGTGTGTGGGCCATCCTGATCGCCCACGTCTTCTTCAACTACGCCGTCGTCGTCCGCACCGTCGGCGGGCTGTGGGCGCAGCTCGACCCGGCGCAGGAGGAGGCCGCCAGGATGCTCGGGGCGGGCCGGCTCGCCGCCTGGCGGCGGGTGACGCTGCCCGCGCTCGGCCCGTCGGTGGCCGCGGCGGCGCTGATGGTCTTCCTGTTCACCTTCACCTCCTTCGGTGTGATCCAGATCCTCGGCGGCCCCACGTACTCCACCCTCGAAGTGGAGATCTACCGGCAGACCGCGGAGATCTTCGACCTGCCGACCGCCGCCGTCCTCACCCTGCTGCAACTTGCCGCGGTCGTCGCGATTCTCGCCGTGCACGCCTGGACGGTGCGCCGCCGCGAGTCCGCGCTGCGGCTGGTGGACCCGGCGCTGACCGCGCACCGGCCGCGCGGGGCGGTGGAGCGCACCCTGCTGGGCGTCGTGCTCGCGGTCATCGCGCTGCTCATCCTGCTGCCGCTCGGCGTGCTCGTGGCCCGCTCCTTCGACACGCCCGGCGGCTACGGGCTGGCCTTCTACCGGGCGCTCGGCTCCACCGACGGCGGCACCTTCAGCGTCGCCCCCTGGGAGACGGTGGGCAATTCGCTGCGCTTCGCCGCCGTCGCCACCGTCATCGCGCTGACCGTCGGCGGACTGGCCGCGGCGGCGCTGGTGCGCAGGGCGGGACGGCTGGTACGCGGCTTCGACGCGCTGCTGATGCTGCCGCTGGGCACCTCCGCCGTCACCATCGGCTTCGGCTTCCTGATCGCGCTCGACAAACCGCCGCTGGACCTGCGGGACTCCTGGCTGCTGGTGCCGCTCGCCCAGGCGCTGGTCGGCGCGCCCTTCGTGATGCGGGTGATGCTCCCGGTGCTGCGGGCCGTCGACGAGCGGCTGCGGGAGGCGGCGGCGGTGCTCGGCGCGTCGCCGTGGCGTGTCTGGCGGGAGGTGGAACTCCCGCTGGTATCCCGCGCCGTGGCCATTGCCGCGGGATTCGCCTTCGCCGTCTCGCTGGGCGAATTCGGCGCCACCGTCTTCATCGCCCGCCCCGACGACCCCACCCTGCCGGTCGCCGTCGCCAGACTGCTGGGCCGGGCCGGCGCGCTCAACTACGGCCAGGCGATGGCGCTGAGCACCGTCCTGATGCTGGTCTGCGCCGCGTCGCTGCTGGTGCTCGAATCGCTGCGCGCCACAGGACAGGGGGAGTTGTGACCGCGACCACGACGGTGGCCACGGCCAGGACCGCGGACGCCGCGCTGCTGCGCCTCGACGCCGCGACCGTACGGTTCGGGGCGCGGACCGCGCTGGACGCCGTGGACCTGGACGTCGCCGAGCACGAGATCGTCAGCGTGCTCGGCCCGAGCGGCAGCGGCAAGTCCACCCTGCTGCGGGCCGTCGCGGGCCTCACGGCGCTGGACGCGGGGCGGGTGCTGCTCGGCGGCGCCGACCAGCGCGGCGTGCCCGCGCACCGCCGCGGCGTCGGCCTGATGTTCCAGGACCACCAGCTCTTCCCGCAGCGCGACGTCGGCGGCAATGTCGGCTTCGGGCCGCGGATGCACAAGGCGCCGCGCGAGCAGCGGCAGCGCCGGGTGGCGGAACTCCTCGACATGGTGGGCCTGCCGGGCGCACAGGCCCGCTCGGTCGCGGCGCTGTCCGGCGGCGAGCAGCAGCGGGTCGCGCTGGCCCGCGCGCTCGCGCCCGAGCCGCGGCTGCTGATGCTGGACGAGCCGCTGGGCCAGCTCGACCGCTCGCTGCGCGAACGCCTGGTGGTGGAGCTGCGGCAGCTGTTCGGCCGGCTCGGCACCACCGTGCTCGCCGTCACCCACGACCAGGGCGAGGCCTTCGCGCTGGCCGACCGGGTGGTGGTGATGCGGGACGGCAGGATCGCCCAGACCGGCACCCCGCTGGAGGTCTGGCAGCACCCGGCCGACGAGTTCGTCGCCCGCTTCCTCGGTTTCGACACCATCACCGACGCCGTGGTGACCGGCAGCGTCGCCGTCACCGACTGGGGCAAGCTGCCGGCGCCGGCCGGCGCCCCGGACGGCCCCTGCCGGCTGCTGGTCCGCCCCACCGGGGTCCGGCTGTCGGCGGAGGGCGCACTGCGCTGCGAGGTCGTCGCCCGCACCTTCCGCGGCGGCCATGTCGCGGTAAGGCTGCGACCGGAGCACGGGCCGCTGCTGGAGGCCGAATGCGCGCTGCGGGACGCCCCGCAGGAGGGTGCGGCCGTCGGCGTGGCCTTCGCCCCTGAGGACATCGTCGTCCTGCCCGGGTGACACCGCGGGCGGTACGGACGACGCTCGTACGCACCCCGGCCGTCCGTACGCTGACCGTACGCCCACCGCCCGTACACCCCCGGGCCTGAGCGTCCGCAGAACCACACGGATGGGCACCGATGAGTTTCGCCGCCCCGGACCGTCCTATCTGCTGGGGGCGCGAGGACGCCTCCCGGGCCGACGAGAATCGGAGCACACCATGCAGAAGATCACCACCTTCCTCTGGTACGACGACAAGGCGGAGGAGGCCGCGGCCTTCTACACCTCGCTCTTCGAGGACTCGCGGATCGTCCGCGAGCAGCGGTACGGCGAGGCCGGCCCCGGAGTCGCCGGCCGCGTGATGCTGGTGGAGTTCGAGCTGGCCGGGCAGCGCTTCCTGGCGCTGAACGGCGGCCCCGACTTCACCTTCAACGAGGCCATGTCGCTGTCCGTCGACTGCGGCCCCCAGGAGGAGGTCGACCGGCTGTGGGCCGCGCTGACCGCCGACGGCGGTCAGGAGGGCCCCTGCGGCTGGCTCAAGGACCGCTACGGCGTCTCCTGGCAGATCGTGCCCCGCCGGCTCCATGAGCTGATCTCCGACCCCGACCCGGTGAAGTCCCAGGCCGCGACGAAGGCGATGCTGGGCATGAAGAAGATCGTGATCGAGGAGCTGGAGGCCGCCCACGCCGGCTGAACGGCGGGCGGGCGGCCCCCGCTCACTTCTCCAGCAGCCTGGCGAGCGCGTCCGGCACCTCGGACACCGACTCGACCAGCGCGATGCGCCACGCCATCGGGTGGTCGCGGGCCAGCGCGTTCAGCAGCGGCCAGGCGGGCAGCCGCTCGGTCCAGTGCGCCCGGTCGACCAGCACCATCGGGGCGGGCTCGCCGCGTGAGGAGTAGTAGTTCGGGGTCGCCGCGTCGAAGATCTCCTGGACGGTTCCCGCCGCGCCCGGCAGGAAGACCACGCCGGCGTTGCAGCGGGCCAGCAGGGTGTCCTCGCGCACCGCGTTGGCGAAGAACTTCGCGATGTGCGAGGCGAAGGCGTTCGGCGGCTCGTGCCCGTAGAACCAGGTCGGCACCCCCAGCGAGGTGCCGCCCTCGGACCAGCGGTCGCGTACTTCGAAGGCGGTCATCGCCCACTCGCCGACCGACGGCCGGAAGGACGGCGCGCCGCCGAGCACCGACAGCGCCTTGCCGAGCATCAGGTCGTCGTGCGGCGCGGCATAGGCGCCGAAATTCGCCGCCTCCATCGCGCCGGGTCCGCCGCCGGTGGCCACCGTCAGGCCGCTGCGGGCCAGCGCCCGGCCGAGCCGGGCGGCCCCGGCGTAGGCGTCGGTGCCGCGCTTTATGGCGTGGCCGCCCATCACGCCCACCACGCGGGCGCCCGCCAGATGCTCGTCCAAGGCGTCGGACACGGCGTCGTCATGGATCGAGCGCAGCATCGACGCCAGTATGTCGCCGTTCGCCGCGGTCGTCCTGAACCACTCGTACGCGCGGGCGTCCGGGGTGCGCTCGTAGCCGCCGGCGAGATCCGCGTACAGCTCGGCGGGGTTGTAGAGCGCGGCCCGGTAGGGATCGAAGGGCAGGTGCGGGACGGGCGGGAAGACCAGCGCACCGCCCGCCCTGACGTGGGCGAGCGCCTGCGGCTCCATCGGGCAGCCGAGGAAGACCGCCTGCGTGGTGTCGGCGACCAGCAGGGCGAACGTACGGTCCGTCAGGTCGACGGCCTGCAGGCGGTATCCGGCGAAGGAACCCGACAGGGCGACCCGGTCGAATTCCTCCAGGGTCTCGATCTCACGGGCGGGCGGGGGCGTCATGTCGGCGGGCACGCCAGCACGATAGCCCGCCGGTCGGCTCACCGGTTCGCCGGTACGGTCGCGAACCCGGCGATCAGGGCCGTCAGGGGGACCGCGACCGCCAGCAGCACCCCCGCGCGCAGCGCGACCGCGCCGCGCAGCAGGGCGGGGGAGGCCCCCAGGTCGCGCAGCGCGGCGGTGGACCGCGCCCTGGCGCTCCTGGCCTCCAGCATCGCGGTGCCCGCGATGGCCAGCACGCATACCGCGATCAGGCCGGCGGCGAAGGTCGTCAGCGGGCCGAACCGGTGGCCGCCGCCCTTGAGGCCGTACGCCGCCACGGCCCCCGTCGCCGTCGCGCACAGCAGGCCGAGCGGGCGGCCGACCCGGCGCGCCTCCTGCTGGAGCGCCCGGCCGGACAGCAGCCGCAGCGCGCCCGGCCGGTGCAGGGCGAGCAGCCGCCCGCACAGGTACACCAGGCCAGGACCGGCGACCACCATGCCGACGGAGGCGAGCGCCCAGCCCGCCGCCGTCGCGGGCGACACCGAGCCCAGACCGCTGGGCAGCCGCAGCGCGTCGCCGCGCGGGGCGCTCATCTGCACGGCGAGCCCCACCGCGGTCAGCGCGACGCCCCAGGGCAGCCCTGCGGGCGCGGACCCGGGCCTGGCCGGCCGCGGCTGCCACAGCCGGGTGGCGGCCACGCCGGCGGCGGCCAGCGGCACCGCCGCCAGCAGTGTCGCGGCGCCCGCGACCGGCAGCCGGTGTCCGGCGCCGAGCACCTCGGAGGCGGACCCGGCGTAGGGCACACCGCCCAGGACGCCGCGCAGGTAGAGGAAGGACAGCAGGGCGAGCCCGCTGCCGACGGCGCAGGCCAGCGCGGCGCTCGCAGCGCCGATCAGCACCGTCGCGCTCCGGCCGAGCCCGATCGCGGCGAGCCCGGAGCCCGGCCACCCCAGCGGCTGGGCGCGGCCGACGGCCGCCGCCAGCTGTACGGTCACCGCGGCCGGCAGCAGGCACCACATCAGGCGCACCCCGGCCCCGGCGCCGGTCTGCGGGTGCCCCAGTGCCCAGCCGAGCGCCGAGAGCAGCAGCAGCCCCGTACCGGCCGCGGCGGCGACCACCGTGAACCAGCGCCCCATGGCGCCCAGACGCGCCCCGCGCACCATCCGCCAGCTCAGCACGACGCCTCCCGCCCGGTGACGGGGTCCGGGGTGCGCGTGCCGTCGCCAGGTACGGTGCCCTGGTCCTGGTGGCGGGTCATGCGTTCGCCGGCGCAGGGTCGGGCGTCTCGCGGTCCTGGACCGCCGTCGCGGCTTCGGTGCGGCCGTCGCGCAGGGCCAGCATTCGGTCGGCGTAGCGGGCCGTGTCCGGGTCGGTGCCGGCGAGTACCACCGTCATGCCGTGCGAGCGGGCCGCGCTGGTGAGGGTGCGCAGCACCTGGGCGCGGTCGGCGCGGTGCAGTGGCGCGGCCGGGTCGTCGGCGAAGACCACCGCGGGCGCCGCGACCAGGGCGCGGGCCACCGCGACCCGCTGCCGCTCCGACTGGAGCAGCCTGGCAGGGTGCTTGCGGGCGGCGGCACCGATGTCGAGCCGGTCCAGCCACTCCTGGGCCTGCGCGCGGGCGGCCCGCGACCGGACGCCGCGCATCAGCAGCGGCAGCGCCGCGTTTTCCCACGCCGTCAGTTCCGGCAGCAGCTGCGGTTCGCTGCCGACCCACCCGAAGCGCTCCCTGCGCAAGTGGTCGCGGGCCGCCGCGGCCTGGGTGTGCACGGGTGCGCCGTTGAACCACACCTCGCCCTGGTCGGGCACCAGCTGGCCCGAGAGGCAGCGCAGCAGCGTCGTCTTGCCGGAGCCGCGCGGCCCGACCACCGCGAGGATCTCCCCTTCGCGCACTCCGACCGAGACGCCGAGCAGGGCGGGCGAGCCCCGGTGGGAGTGGCGCAGGGCGCGGGCGAAGAGCACGTCGTTGTCGGGCGGGGCCACCATGCCGTTCCTCCGCGAATCGTCCCCCCGGCGGCGGGCGGCGGTGTGCCGCCGGTGCCGGGGAGTGGGCGGTCACTCCCCGGCACCGTAGAGCGGCGTCGGCGGCGTACGCCCGCAGGCGCGTCGGCCGGCCGGGCCGATCCGCCCGTACGGGTGACCCGCGCCGCGGGCGTCACAGTTTCGCCCAGGCCTCCGTCAGCACGGTCCGCAGGATGCCCTCGATGTCGTCGAAGAGCGCCTGGTCGGAGATCAGCGGCGGGGCGAGCTGGACGACCGGGTCGCCGCGGTCGTCGGCGCGGCAGTACAGGCCGTTGTCGTAGAGCGCCTTGGACAGGAAGCCGTACAGGACGCGCTCGGTCTCCTCGTCGGTGAAGGTCTCCTTGGTGGCCTTGTCCTTGACCAGCTCGATGCCGTAGAAGAAGCCGTTGCCGCGGACGTCGCCGACGATCGGCAGGTCGCGCAGCCGGTTCAGGGTGCCGAAGAAGCCCGCCTCCTGGTCCAGCACGTGCTGGTTGAGGCCCTCGCGCTCGAAGATGTCGAGGTTGGTCAGCGCGACCGCGGCCGACACCGGGTGGCCGCCGAAGGTGTAGCCGTGCAGGAAGGTGTTGCCGCCGCGGTAGAAGGGCTCGGCGAGGCGGTCGGAGACGATGCAGGCGCCGATCGGCGAGTAGCCGGACGTCATGCCCTTCGCGCAGGTGATCATGTCCGGCACATAGCCGAACTTCTCGCAGCCGAACATGGTGCCGAGCCGCCCGAACGCGCAGATCACCTCGTCCGACACCAGCAGGACGTCGTAGGTGTCGCAGATCTCCCGGACCCGCTGGAAGTAGCCGGGCGGCGGCGGGAAGCAGCCGCCGGCGTTCTGCACCGGCTCCAGGAAGACCGCGGCGACCGTCTCGGGGCCCTCGAAGAGGATCTGCTGCTCGATCTGGTCCGCCGCCCAGCGGCCGAACGCCTCGGGGTCGTCGCCGTGGACCGACGCCCGGTAGATGTTGGTGTTGGGCACCTTGCGGGCGCCCGGCACCAGCGGCTCGAACGGCGCCTTGAGGGCCGGCAGCCCGGTGATGGACAGCGCGCCCTGCGGGGTGCCGTGGTAGGCGACGGCCCGCGAGATGACCTTGTACTTCGTGTGGTTGCCGGTCAGCTTGTGATACTGCTTCGCCAGCTTCCACGCCGTCTCGACGGCCTCGCCGCCGCCGGTGGTGAAGAAGACCTTGTTCAGGTCGCCCGGCGCGTAATGGGCGAGCCGCTCCGCCAGCTCCACGGCCTTGGGGTGCGCGTAGCTCCACACCGGGAAGAACGCCAGCTCCTGGGCCTGCTTGTAGGCGGTCTCCGCCAGTTCGTGCCGCCCGTGGCCGGCATTCACCACGAAGAGCCCGGACAGGCCGTCGATGTAGCGCTTGCCGTGGTCGTCGTAGATGTACGTGCCCTCGCCGCGGACGATCGTCGGCACAGGGGTGTTCTCGTAGTCCGACATCCGGGTGAAGTGCATCCACAGGTGGTCGTACGCCGTCTTCGACAGGTCTGCGCTCATGGCTATCTGGTTCCCCAGGTGTAGGTCTGCTTCCGGAGCTTGAGGTAGACGAAGCTCTCGGTGGACCGCACGCCGGGCAGCGCGCGGATCCGCTTGTTGACCAGCTCCAGCAGATGGTCGTCGTCCTCGCAGACGATCTCGGCGAGCAGGTCGAAGGAGCCGGCGGTGATCACCACGTACTCGACCGCGTCCAGCGCCGCCAGCGCCTCCGCGACCGGGTCGATGTCGCCCTCGACGGTGATGCCGACCATCGCCTGCCGCCGGAATCCGACGGTGAGCGGGTCGGTCACCGCGACGATCTGCATGACGCCCTGGTCGAGCAGTTTCTGCACCCGCTGCCGCACCGCGGCCTCCGACAGGCCGACGGCCTTGCCGATCGCCGCGTAGGGGCGGCGGCCGTCCTCCTGGAGCTGCTCGATGATCGCCTTCGACACCGCGTCTATCGACGGCGACGTGCCGTTCATGTCACGTGTGGCCACGCGCCCCACTGTGCAGGAGAGGTCGACGGTCCCGCAAGCCCTGGACGATGAAATTCGTCGCCGGGTGCTGCTTTGGGTACCGATTCGGTTGTCGGTGGATGTTGGGTATGTCGAATACCGCAGTCCTGCGGCTAAGCTGGGTGTTGTCTCAGTGCGTGGACACCCGACACAGCACCACGATCCGGACGACCAGGGAGCAATCGCCGTGACCGAACTCCGTACTCTGCGCAACTACATCGACGGAGAATTCCGTGCCGCCGCGGACGGACGGACCACCGAGGTGGTCAACCCGGTGACCGGCCATGCGTACGCCACCGCGCCGCTGTCCGGCGCCGACGACGTGGACGCGGCCATGGCCGCCGCCGCCGAGGCCTTCCCGGGCTGGCGCGACACCACGCCGTCGGACCGGCAGAAGGCGCTGCTGCGGATCGCCGACGCGATCGAGGCGCGGGCCGCCGAGATCGTCGCCGTCGAGAGCGAGAACACGGGAAAGCCGATCGGTCTGACCACGACCGAGGAGATCCCGCCCATGGTGGACCAGATCCGCTTCTTCGCGGGCGCCGCGCGGATGCTGGAGGGCCGCTCCGCGGGTGAGTACATGGAGGGCATGACCTCCATGGTCCGGCGCGAGCCGGTCGGGGTCTGCGCGCAGGTCGCGCCCTGGAACTACCCGATGATGATGGCGGTGTGGAAGTTCGCCCCCGCCATCGCCGCGGGGAACACGGTGGTGCTCAAGCCGTCCGACACCACACCGGCCTCCACCGTGCTGCTCGCCGAGATCCTGGGCGAGCACCTGCCCAAGGGCGTCTTCAACGTGGTCTGCGGCGACCGCGACACCGGCCGCCTCATGGTCGAGCACCCGGTGCCCGCGATGGCGTCCATCACCGGCTCGGTCAGGGCCGGCACGGAGGTCGCCGGATCCGCCGCCAAGGACCTCAAGCGCGTCCACCTCGAACTGGGCGGCAAGGCGCCGGTGGTGGTGTTCGAGGACGTCGACATCCCGCGCGCCGTCGAGGACATCTCGGTGGCGGGCTTCTTCAACGCCGGCCAGGACTGTACGGCCGCCACCCGCGTCCTGGTGCACGAGTCGATCCACGCGGAATTCACCGCCGCCCTGGCCAAGGCCGCCGCCGACACCAAGACCGGCCTGCCGGACGACGAGGACGTGCTGTACGGCCCGCTGAACAGCGCCCGCCAGCTCGACCAGGTCAGCGGCTTCATCGAGCGCCTCCCCGCGCACGCCAGGATCGAGACCGGCGGCCACCGGGTCGGCGAGCAGGGCTACTTCTACGCGCCGACCGTCGTGTCCGGGCTGCGGCAGGACGACGAGATCATCCAGCGCGAGGTCTTCGGCCCGGTCATCACCGTCCAGTCCTTCACCGACGAGGAGCAGGCCCTCACCTGGGCCAACGGCGTGGACTACGCGCTGGCCTCCTCGGTGTGGACCAAGGACCACGCCCGCGCGATGCGGATGTCCAAGCGGCTGGACTTCGGCTGTGTGTGGATCAACACCCACATCCCGCTGGTCGCGGAGATGCCGCACGGCGGCTTCAAGCAGTCCGGCTACGGCAAGGACCTGTCGGGCTACGGATTCGAGGACTACACGCGGATCAAGCACGTGATGACGTCCCTGGACTAGGCCCGCTCCCGGTGGCCCCCGGCGCCGCGAGGCGCGGGGGGCCCGGTCAGGCGCTGCAGGGCCGTCAGGCGGTTGGTGGTGACCGAGTCGACGCCCAGCGCCAGCAGTCGGCGCATCGAGCGCGGCCAGTCGGCGGTCCAGGCCGCCACCAGCAGGCCGCGCTCGCGGGCGTAGCCGACCGTCGCGGCGTCGATCAGGCCGAAGCGCAGATTCAGCCAGCGCGGCGCCACCGCCGCGAGCAGCGCGGGCGCGGGGCGCGCCGAGGTCTTCCAGGTCAGCGCGATCTCCGCGGCCGGGTCCGCGTCCCGCACGGCACGCATCGCGGTCGCCTCGCCGCAGTAGTAGACCCGCTCTCCCGCCCCCGCGTCCCGGACCGCGGCGAGAGCGGGGGCCGCCTGCTCGGCGCCGGTCAGGTCGAGCAGCATCCGGCTGCGCTCATGCCGCGCCAGCTCGGCGAGCGCCTCGGCCAGCGTCGGCACCTGCCCGCCGGTGAGGTCGCGGACCTCGTCGCGGGTGAGCCCGAGCACCGCCCGCTGGTGGCCCCACAGGCGCTCCAGCGTCGGGTCGTGCAGCAGCACCGGCACGCCGTCCCCGGTCACCCGGACGTCGACCTCTACCGCGTCCGCGCGCTTGAGCAGCGCGGAGCGCACCGAGGGCAGGGTGTTCTCGCGGTGCGCGTACGGATCGCCCCGGTGGGCGACGGTCACCGCCATGCGGCGGCGTACGCGTCGATCTCGGCGGCGAGCCGTGTCTTGCCCGCCGCGTCCAGGAACGACGCCTCCACGGCGTTCCTGGCCAGCCCCGCCACCCCGTGGTGGTCCAGCCCCAGCAGTCGCGCGGCGACCGCGTACTCCGTGTTGAGGTCGGTGCCGAACATCGGCGGGTCGTCGCTGTTGACGGTGACCAGGACGCCCGCCGCGACCATGGCCCCTATCGGGTGCTCGTCGAGCGTGGCGACCGCCCGGGTGGCGATGTTGGAGGTCGGGCAGACCTCCAGCGGGATACGGTGCTCGGCCAGGTGGTCGAGCAGCCGCGGGTCGCACGCGGCGCTGGTGCCGTGGCCGATCCGCTCGGCGCCCAGCTCGCGCAGCGCGTCCCAGATGGTCTCGGGGCCCGTGGTCTCCCCGGCGTGCGGCACACTGTGCAGCCCGGCCGCCCGCGCCCGCTCGAAGTACGGCTTGAACTGCGGTCGCGGCACCCCGATCTCGGGCCCGCCCAGGCCGAACGACACCAGTCCGTCGGGGCGCAGGTCCAGCGCGAGCCGCAGCGTCTCGTCCGCCGAGGGCAGCCCCGCCTCGCCGGGGATGTCGAAGCACCAGCGCAGCGTCACGCCCAGCTCCGCCTCGGCCGCCTTGCGGGCGTCCTCGATCGCCGCCATGAATTCCCGCTCCGGGATGCCGCGCCGGGTGGAGCTGTACGGCGTCACGGTCAGCTCGGCGTAGCGGACGTTCTGCCGCGCCATGTCCCGGGCCACCTCGAAGGTGAGCAGCCGTACGTCCTCCGCGTCCCTGATCAGGTCCACCACCGACAGGTAGACCTGGATGAAGTGCGCGAAGTCCTGGAATTCGAAGTATTCGGCGAGCGCCGCGGGGTCGGCCGGCACCGCCGAGTCCGGGTGCCGGGCGGCCAGTTCCGCGACGATGCGCGGGGAGGCGGACCCCACGTGGTGGACATGCAGCTCGGCCTTCGGCAGCCCGGCGATGAAGGCGTCGAGGCCGCGTGCGGGAGCGCTGTCGGACATGCGGGGTCCTCCTGGACAGGGGCGCGGATACGGCGTGCGGTGCCGCCTCATCGTAGAACGGCCCCCGCGGCCCGCTCAGCGGCGTACCGCGTCCAGCGCCAGCAGCGCCACATGCAGTGACAGGCACGACTCGACCTGGTCCAGGTCCACGCCGAGCACCTGCTCCACCCGGCGCAGCCGGTCGTAGAACGACGGCCGGGACAGATGGGCCGCGTCGGCCGCCGCCGACTTGTTGCGGCCGCAGCTCAGATACGCGCGCAGGATGCGGATCAGGTCGGTGCCGTGCTCGGCGTCGTGGGAGAGCAGCGGCCCGATCTCGCGCTCGACGTACGTCTGGACCCGCGCGTCGTCCCGCAGCAGGTGCAGCAGGCCGCGCAGCCGGATGTCGGGCAGCCGGTAGTAGCCCCGGGTGCCGCCGCCCGCGGGCTCGGCGTGCACCGCCGCGTCGGCGACCTGGGCCGCCTCCAGCAGGGTGCGGCGGGCGTCCCGCAGCGCGCCCACCGACGAGCCCGCCGCCATCACGAACGGCGGCCCGCCCGCCAGTGCCGCCGCCAGCCCGTCGAGCGCGGCCCGCTCCTCGTCGTGCGGTCCGAGCGAGACCAGGACGCCCACCGAGCCGTCGTCCAGTGCGCCGGTCAGCGCGGTCAGGCCGCGCTCGCGCACGGCGAGCGCGGCGTGCTCGGTGAAGTCCCGCAGCCGGGCCTGCGCCTCCAGCGCCGCGGACGGCTGCCCGCCGCGCTGCCGCAGCAGGACGCCGACCAGCCGGCGGCCCTCCAGCGGCACGCCCAGCGCCCGCGCCCGCAGCGCCACGTCGGAGACGGTCAGCGCGTGGGTGAGGATGCCGGACAGCAGGGTGCGGTGCGTCTGGCGCTCCAGGGACTCCCGGTCGCGGTCCAGCAGCCGGCCCAGCGCCAGTGTCGCGGCGGCGCGCTCCAGCAGCACGGTGTGCCGGCGCGGACCCGTACCGCCGGGCAGCACCAGGCGCCCCCAGTCGCTGCCGCGTGCCCCGACCGCGGTGACCAGCCAGCCGGACCGCTCGTCGTAGCCGGTGCGCCCGGGCGGCGCGACCGCGCGGGAGCGCCGCTCCCAGCCGTCCAGCAGCGCCTGCGGGTCGCCGCCCGCGGGGTCGAAGGCCAGCACCTGGTGCGCGAGGTTCTCCAGCACCACCGCGGCGCCGGCCATCCTGGCCACCTCGCGGACCACGTCGGCGGCGTCCGCGCCCTCGACGGCCAGCTCGTTGAACGTCTGGTGCGCTTCCTCCGAGGCGCGCAGCTCGGCGTACTGCCGGTTGACCACCAGGGCGTGCACCGCCTCGGTCACCGCCACGAAGCGGACCTCGCGGTGCAGCGCGATCAGCGGAAGGCCGCGCCTTTCCGCGGCCCTGACCAGGGCCTTCGGGAGGGCGTCCCGGTAGCGCCTGCCCAGCTCCACGACCAGCCCCGCGGCGCCGACGTCGGCGAGCGCGTCGGCGTACGCGGCCAGGGCGGCGCGGTCCTCGGGGAACATGACGCCGGTGGTCAGCACGAGTTCGCTGCCGCTGAGCATGGGGGCGATGTCGGGGAGTTCGCTGATGTGCACCCAGCGGACGGTGCCGGTCAGGCCGGCGGCCCCGGCCACCACTTCCGGGCGGCCCGCCCGGAGGATGTCCAGGGCCAGGATGTCGGCGACGCAAGTCACTGGCGTGCAACCTCCTCGGGTTGTGCCGTGCCGTTGCCACGTGCGGTGGCGTGTCCTTGTGCGGTCCGGGCGCGCACTTCCTCGCGACCCTCGGTGGGTGCCACGTGCGGTGGCGTCGCCATCTTCTCCGCCGTTCTGGTTGCGCGCGCAGTTCCCCGCGCCCCTGGGTGGGTGCCCCTTGCGGTGGCGTTCCCGTGCGGGCCGGTGGGGGCGGCGGGAAGTACCTCCCCCAGGGCTCCGCCTGGGGGGACCCCCACCGCTTCGCCCGGGGGAACTCCGACCGGAGCTCCGACCGGGAACCCCGACCGGAGTTTCGGCCGGGGTTCCCGCGGCGCCTCCCGGCGGGGGTGCCGCGGGTGGTGGGCTCCAGTATCCGTCGAAGACATCCTCGTAGACACAGATTTCGTCGCGTAACCAAAAGGCAACAACGGAATCCCTTGTTGGAGGGAGTCTCCTCTGTCAGGATCAGCCACCAATCCGGGCTTTGGCCACGCTGTCGGGCGACCGGGACGCGCGGGGCACGGAGGCGAGGAGAGCGTGATGCACCACGTGAGAGACGTGGCCGAGCGGTTCGACGGCGGCGTGCAGTACATCGCGGGCGAGCAGCGGGCCGGCACCTCGGGCGCGACGTATTCCGTCGTGGACCCCGCGAACGGGCGGACCGTGCTGACGTACGCGACGGCCGGACCTGCGGATGTGGAGGACGCCGTGGCGGCGGCGAAGGCCGCGCTGCCCGGATGGGCCGGGCTGACACCGGGCGAGCGCTCCGGGGCGCTCCAGCGGCTGGCCGCCGCCCTCGACGCGCAGGCCGAGGAGCTGGCCCGCACCGAGACCCTCCAGTGCGGCAAGCCGATCCGGCTGAGCACGGAATTCGACGTGCCCGGCACCGTCGACAACACCGCCTTCTTCGCCGGTGCCGCCCGCCATCTGGAGGGCGTGGCCGCGGCCGAATACAGCGCCGACCACACCTCGTACGTGCGCCGCGAGCCGGTCGGGGTCGTCGGGTCGATCGCGCCGTGGAACTACCCACTGCAGATGGCCGCCTGGAAGATCCTCCCGGCGGTCGCGGCGGGCAACACGGTGGTGCTCAAGCCCGCCGAGAATACCCCGCTGACCAGCCTGATGTTCGCGCGGGCCGCGACCGCGGCGGGGATGCCCGCCGGGGTGGTCAACATCGTCAGCGGCACAGGACCTGTCGCCGGCGAACACCTCGTCGCACACCGGGACGTGGCCATGACGTCGTTCACCGGCTCGACCGCGGTGGGCCGCCGCATCGCCGCCATCGCCGCGGGCGGGGTGAAGCGGCTGCACCTCGAACTCGGCGGCAAGGCGCCCTTCGTGGTCTTCGACGACGCCGACCTCCAGGCCGCGGCCGAGGGCGCGGTGGCCGCCGCGCTGATCAACGGCGGCCAGGACTGCACCGCCGCGACCCGCGCCTACGTCCAGCGCCCGCTGTACGACGCCTTCGTGGCCGCCGTCGCCGACCTGATGGCCACCGTGCGGCTCGGCGACCCCTTCGACCCGGCCACCGACCTCGGCCCGCTGTCGTCCTTCGCGCACCGCGACCGGGTCGCGGGCGTCGTCGACCGGGCCAGGGCGTACGCCACGGTCGTCACCGGCGGCGACGACGGCGGGGCGCGCTTCGCGGCCGGCGCGTACTACCGGCCGACGCTGATCACCGGGGCGCCGCAGGACAGCGAGGCGGTGCAGAGCGAGATCTTCGGCCCGGTCCTGGCGGTGCTGCCCTTCGACAGCGACGACCAGGGTCTCGTGCTGGCCAACGACAGCCCCTACGGTCTTGCCGCCTCCGCCTGGACCCGCGACGTCTTCCGGGCCGGCCGGGCGAGCCGGGAGCTGGCGGCGGGCTGCGTATGGATCAACGACCACATCCCGATCGTCAGCGAGATGCCGCACGGCGGCACCAGGTCATCCGGCTTCGGCAAGGACATGTCCCACTACTCCTTCGAGGAGTACACGCAGGTCAAGCACGTGATGTACGACAACACCGCGGTAGTGCGCAAGGACTGGCACCGCACGGTGTTCGCAGACCGATAACCCCCGCGAAGGCCCCGACACCGGAGGGCATCACCCATGGAGCAGTACGAGCCCCTGTCCCCGCCGCTGCGTGCGGCCATGCAGCGCAGCATGACGGGCGGGCGCGGCGCGATGGGCCGGCGGACGCTGCTGCGCGCCGCGGGACTCGGCGCGGCCGGCGCCGCGGGACTGACAGCCTGCGGCATACCCGCGGCCGGCCGCACCGGCGACAGCGTCGCGTCCACCGACCACTCGGCCCAGGAGAAGACCGTCGACTTCTCCAACTGGACCGAGTACATCGACGTCTCGGACGACGGCAAGCACCGCCCGACCCTGGAGGCGTTCGCCAAACGCACCGGCATCAAGGTCAAGTACACCGAGGACATCAACGACAACGTCGAATTCTTCGGCAAGATCAAGCCGCAGCTGTCCGCGGGCCAGGACACCGGCCGCGACCTGATGGTGCTCACCGACTGGCTGGCCGCCCGGATGATCCGGCTCGGCTGGGTCCAGCAGCTGAACCCGGCGCATCTGCCGCACGCCTTCGCCAACCTCGAACAGCGCTTCCGCAGCCCCGACTGGGACCCCGGCCGCTCCTACTCCTACCCCTGGCAGGGCATCGCCACCTGCATCGCGTACAACAAGAAGGCCACCAACGGCCGGAAGGTCACCTCGATCTCGCAGCTGCTCGACGACTCCTCGCTCAAGGGCCGGGTCGCGATGCTGTCCGAGATGCGCGACACCATCGGCATGACACTGCTCGACATGGGCCACAAGCCGGAGACCGTCACCGAGGACACCTATGACGCGGCGGTGGCCCGGGTGCAGAAGGCCGTCGACAACCAGCAGATCCGCAAATTCACCGGCAACGACTACACCGACGGCCTCAGCAAGGGCGACATCGCCGCCTGCGTCGCCTGGGCGGGCGACCTGGTCCAGCTGCGGATCGACGACCCGGACATCGAGTACGTCTTCCCCGACGCCGGATTCCTCTTCTCCACCGACAATCTGCTGATCCCCGCGAAGGCCCGGCACAAGACCAACGCCGAACGCCTCATCGACTACTACTACGAGCCGCAGGTCGCCGCCCAGGTGTCGGCGTACATCGCGTACGTGTGCCCGGTGGCCGGGGTGAAGCCGTACCTGGCCAAGATCGACCCCTCGCTGGCCACCAACCCGCTGATCCTCCCGGACGCCGCGATGGACGCCAAGTCGCACAGCTTCCGCTCCCTCAGCGAGGACGAGGACACCCGCTACGAGGAGAAGTTCTCCAAGCTCATCGGCGCCTGACCCGAGGACATCTGCCATGACGACCGCAAGCACCGCAGCACCCGGCGACGCCGTCCGCCTCACCGGGCTCAGCAAGACCTACGGGTCCTTCACCGCTGTCCACCCGCTGGACCTCGCCGTCCCCGCGGGCTCCTTCTTCGCGCTGCTGGGCGCGTCGGGCTGCGGGAAGACCACCACCCTGCGGATGATCGCCGGCCTCGAGGACCCCACCGCGGGCTCCGTCGCGCTCGGCGGCCAGGACGTCACCGCCCTGCCGCCGTACAAACGCCCCGTCAACACGGTCTTCCAGAACTACGCGCTCTTCCCGCACCTGGACATCTACGAGAACGTCGCCTTCGGCCTTCGCCGCCGCGGCGTCAAGTCGATCAAGCAGCAGGTCGGCGACATGCTGGACCTGGTGCAGCTCGGCGGGTTCGCCCGCCGCAAACCGCACCAGCTCTCCGGCGGCCAGCAGCAGCGCGTCGCGGTGGCCAGGGCGCTGATCAACAAGCCCGAGGTGCTGCTGCTCGACGAGCCGCTCGGCGCCCTCGACCTCAAGCTGCGCCGCCAGATGCAGCTGGAGCTCAAGCGCATACAGACCGAGGTCGGCATCACCTTCATCCACGTCACCCACGACCAGGAGGAGGCCATGACGATGGCCGACACCGTCGCGGTGATGAACGGCGGCCGGGTCGAGCAGCTGGGCGGCCCCGCCGACCTCTACGAGAACCCCGGCTCCACCTTCGTCGCGAACTTCCTCGGCACCTCCAACCTCATCGAGGCCGAGGTCACCGGCGTCTCGGGGGACGACATCCAGCTGGTCTCCGCGGGACAGCGCCTCACCCTGCCCGCCGCCCGGTGCGCCGCCGAGGTCGCCACCGGCGGCACCGTGCTCGCCGGGGTCCGCCCGGAGAAGATCACCCTGGCCCACCGGGACGACCAGGACGCGATAGCCGACGGCCGCAACCGGGTGCAGGGACGGATCGTCGACTCCAGCTTCATCGGCGTCTCCACCCAGTACGTGATCGACAGCCCGGTCTGTCCGGAGCTGGAGGTCTTCGTGCCCAACGTCGAACGCGACGGGCGGCTCATACCCGGCGCGCCCGTCGTCCTGCACTGGAATCCCGCGCACACCTTCGGCCTCGACGCGGCCCAGGACATCGACGCCGGGCTCGACTCGGACGCCGCCGACGGCGGCGCTGCCGGCGAGGCCGCCCGCGCCAAGTCCGCTCCGGCCAGGACCGCGCGGGGCGGCGCGGCGGACGCCGACCAGGACGGCGCCGCCGCGGGGGCCGCCGTATGAGCGCCGCCACCGCACAGGCCGCCGGGCCGCCGCCGCCCGCCGAGCCGGGATCCGCGGCCACGCCCGCCGCGCCCCGCCGTACGGCCGGGCGGCGCCGGCTGACGCCGTATCTGCTGCTGCTCGCCGGCGCCGCCTGGCTGCTGGTCTTCTTCGTCGCCCCGATGGTCTACCAGGCCTCGACCTCCGTGCAGACCGGCTCGCTCGACAAGGGCTTCAAGGTCACCTGGCACTTCGCGACCTACTGGGACGCGCTGCGCGAGTACTGGCCGCACTTCCTGCGGTCGCTGCTCTACTCCGGCATCGCCACCGCGGCCTGCCTGGCGATCGGCTACCCGCTGGCGTACATGATCGCCTTCCGGGCCGGTCGCTGGCGCAATGTGGTGCTGGTGCTGGTGATCGCGCCCTTCTTCACCAGCTTCCTGATCCGCACCCTGGCCTGGGAGACGATCCTGGCCGACCAGGGGCCCGTGGTGTCCTTCCTGAACACGGTGCACCTCCTGGACGTCACCTCGTGGCTGCACATCACCCAGGGCGACCGGGTGCTGGCCACCCCGCTGGCGGTGGTCTGCGGGCTGACCTACAACTTCCTGCCGTTCATGATCCTGCCGCTCTACACCTCGCTGGAGCGGATCGACGGGCGGCTGCACGAGGCGTCGGGCGACCTGTACGCGACGCCTTTCACCACCTTCCGCAAGGTGACCTTCCCGCTGTCGCTGCCCGGTGTGGTCGCGGGCACCCTGCTGACCTTCATCCCGGCGTCCGGCGACTACATCAACGCCGAGTTGCTGGGCTCCACCAACCAGAAGATGATCGGCAACGTCATCCAGTCGCAGTTCCTGCGGGTGCTGGACTACCCGACAGCCGCCGCGCTGTCCTTCATCCTGATGGCGGCCATCCTCGCGATCGTCACCGTCTACATCCGCAAGGCCGGGACGGAGGAGGTGGTCTGATGCAGTCACGTCCGATGCGCTGGCTGCGCAGGAACGTGGTGGTGATCGCGGGCGTGCTCGCCCTCGGCTATCTCATCCTGCCCAACCTCGTGGTCCTGGCCTTCTCCTTCAACAAGCCCAAGGGGCGCTACAACTACACCTGGAACCGCTTCTCCACCGACGCCTGGCAGCACCCCTGCGGCGTGGCCGACATGTGCGGCTCGCTCACCCTGAGCCTGCGGCTCGCGGTCTACGCCACCATCGGCGCGACCGTGCTGGGCACCATGACCGCCTTCGCGCTGGCCCGCTACCGCTTTCGCGGCAGGGCCGCCACCAACATGCTGATCTTCCTGCCCATGGCGATGCCCGAAGTCGTGATGGGCGCCTCGCTCGGCACGCTCTTCCTTAACATGCGGATCCGCTTCGGCTTCTGGACGATCCTGATCGCGCACGTCATGTTCTGCCTGAGCTTCGTCGTCGTCGCGGTCAAGGCCCGCATCATGAGCATGGACCCGCGCCTGGAACAGGCCGCCCAGGACCTCTACGCCACCCCGGCACAGACCTTCCTGCGGATCACGCTGCCGCTGGCGGCGCCCGGCATCGCGGCCGGCGCGCTGCTGTCCTTCGCCCTGTCCTTCGACGACTACATCATCACCAGCTTCAACGCGGGCAGCACCGTGACCTTCCCGATGTTCGTCTGGGGCTCCGCGCAGCGCGGCACACCGGTGCAGGTCAATGTGATCGGCACGGCGATGTTCGTGATAGCGGTGCTGCTGGTGGTGGCCGGCCAGCTGATCGGCGGTCGCCGCAGGGGGGCGCGCACCTGACCGCGGGCCGGCCCGCACCGACCCGACCGCCCGCACGCGTACCCGTACCGCCCGTACTCGCACCGCCCGCACACGTACCACCGGAGGAGCCATGGACCCGGCCGCCCGCTCGCTCGCCGACGCCGAGCAGACGCCGTACTGGCTGGACGACCCCGCCCGGCCGGCCGCGCGGGCGGCGCTGACCGGCGAGGAGGACTGCGACCTGCTGGTGGTCGGCGGCGGCTACACGGGGCTGTGGACGGCGCTGCTGGCCAAGGAGCGCGACCCGGACCGCGACGTGGTGCTCATCGAGGGGGCCAGGGTCGGCTGGGCCGCCTCCGGGCGCAACGGCGGCTTCTGCGCCGCCAGCCTCACCCACGGCATGCTCAACGGCCTGGCCCGCTGGCCGGACGAATTCCCGCTGCTCCAGTCGCTGGGCGAGCGCAACCTCGACGCCATCGAGGACGCGGTCGCCCGGCACGGCATCGACTGCGAATTCGAGCGCACCGGCGAGATCGACGTGGCCACCGCGCCGTACCAATATGCCGAGCTGCGCGAAACCGCCGCAATTGCCGCGGAAAACGGTGTCGGGGTCGAACTGCTCGACCGCGACCAGGTACGCGCCGAGGTCGACTCGCCCACCTTCCACGGCGGCCTGTACGACCGGCGCGGCGTCGCGATGCTGCACCCCGCCAAACTCGTCTGGGGCCTCCAGCGGGCCGCTGAGCGGCTCGGCGTACGGATCTACGAACGCACCCCCGCCACCGCCATGGTCAGGCACCGCGCCGCCATGGCCGTCCGCACCCCCTACGGCCGGGTGCTGGCCCACCGGGTCGCGCTCGCCACCAACGCCTTCCCCTCCCTGGTCCGCCGGGTCCGCCCCTACACCGTCCCGGTCTACGACTACGCCCTGGTCACCCAGCCGCTCACCGGCGCCCAGCGCGACGCGATCGGCTGGCGCGGGCGGCAGGGCCTGGGCGACAGCGCCAACCGCTTCCACTACTTCCGGCTCACCGCCGACCAGCGCATCCTGTGGGGCGGCTACGACGCGGTCTATCCCCGCGGCGGCCGGATGAGCACCGACCACGACCACCGCCCCGAGACCTACCGCACCCTGGCCCGGCACTTCTTCACCTGCTTCCCGCAGCTCGAAGGGCTCGCCTTCAGCCACGCCTGGGGCGGCGCCATCGACACCTGCACCCGTTTCTCCGCCTTCTTCGGCACCGCCTGGTCCGGCCGGGTCGGCTACGCGGCCGGCTACACCGGGCTCGGGGTCGGCGCCAGCCGCTTCGGCGCCGAGGTGATGCTCGACCTGCTGGACGGCGAGGCCACCGAGCGCACCCGGCTCGACATGGTGCGCAGGAAGCCGCTGCCCTTCCCGCCCGAGCCCTTCGCCTCCGCCGGGATCGGCCTGACCCAGTGGTCGCTGGCCCGCGCCGACCGCTCCGAGGGCCGGCGCAATCTGTGGCTGCGCACCATGGACCGCGCCGGGCTCGGCTTCGACAGCTGACGCCGGGAGCGGTGTGAGCCGCCTCACTACCGACGAGTAGTGAAACCCGCGTAATAGCGGACCGCCCGCGCCCTCTCTCCCGTGACAGCAGTCGTCACGCGGTAGAAGGAGGGGCCGGCATGGGCAGCGCCGGAGCGAAGAGTGCGGTCGAGTGGTTGGTGTCGGTGGCGCAGGACCCGGAGGGCGCCCGCTGGGAATGGGAGCGCAATCCGCTCGGGGTGGTGCTGCTGCCCGCCGGGCGGATGTGGGACGTGCTGATCCTCGGCAGCGAGCTGGGCTATCCCACCCTGGACGTCCTCACCCGGCTGGTGGGCCGGCCGGGCCCGGTGCTCGCCGACTTCGGCGACGCCCGGATCGGTTTCTTCGTCCCGCCGGGCACCGCGGCGCGCTGGCTGGGCACCGGCGTACGGGCCGTGGGGCGCGGGACCTGGATCGTGGTGCCCTATCCGGGGCGGCCCACCGGCGGGGTGCGCTGGCTGGTGCCGCCGGACGGCACCGGGCACCTCACCGACCCGGTGGTGCTCGAACTGGCCATGCACGAGGCGGCGGCGCAACTGGCCGGGGGCTGACCCGGCCCGGGGCGCCGGCGTTGACGCCCTGTAAGGCGGATCCGGTGTCCGCCGACAGCGTGGTGCTTGTGAGCCGGCGGTCGTGTGGTGACACTGGCGGGGACGACGACGGAAGGGTCATCCCCGTGACGAGCCCCCAGCACATCACCCACTGGATCGCCGGCCGCCCCTGGACCGGCACCGCCGAGCGGCGCGGCGACGTCTACGACCCCGCCACCGGCGAGGTCGGCGCGCAGGTCGACTTCGCCGCGGACGACGTCGTCGACCAGGCGGTCAGCGCCGCGCTCGACGCCTTCGGCCAGTGGCGGCACGCCTCGGTCGCCAAGCGGTCCTCGGTCCTCTTCGCCTTCCGCGAGCTGCTCAACGCCCGCACCGAGGAGCTGGCCGCGATCATCGTCGCCGAGCACGGCAAGGTGCACTCCGACGCCCTCGGCGAGATCGCCCGCGGCCTGGAGGTCGTCGAGTACGCCTGCGGCATCCCGCACCTGCTCAAGGGCGGCTTCACCGAGCAGGCGTCCAGCGGCATCGACGTCTACTCCATCCGGCAGCCGCTCGGCCCGGTCGCGGTCATCTCGCCGTTCAACTTCCCGGCGATGGTCCCGATGTGGTTCTTCCCGCTCGCGATCGCCGCCGGCAACACCGTGGTCGTCAAACCGTCCGAGAAGGACCCCTCCGCCGCGAACTTCCTGGCCGGCCTGTGGCGCGAGGCCGGGCTGCCCGACGGCGTCTTCAACGTCGTCCACGGCGACAAGCCCACCGTCGACCGGCTGCTGGAGCACCCCGACATCAAGGCGGTCTCCTTCGTCGGCTCCACCCCGATCGCCCGCTACGTCTACGAGACGGCGACGCGCTACGGCAAGCGCGTCCAGGCCCTCGGCGGCGCCAAGAACCACATGCTCGTGCTGCCCGACGCCGATCTCGACCTGGCCGCGGACGCCGCCGTCAACGCCGGATTCGGCGCCGCGGGGGAGCGGTGCATGGCGGTGTCGGTCCTGGTCGCCGTGGACCCGGTCGGCGACGACCTGGTCGAGCGGATCAGGCAGCGCATCGCCCGCCTCACGGTGGGCCCCGGCTGCGCGCCCGGCTCCCAGATGGGGCCGCTGGTCACCGGCGCCCACCGCGACAAGGTCACCTCCTACCTGGACGCGGGCGTCGCCGACGGCGCGGACCTCGTCGTCGACGGCCGCAAGCACCCGCTGTCCGACGACGCCGCCGACGGCGGCTTCTGGCTCGGCCCGACCCTCTTCGACCAGGTACGCCCCGGTATGTCCGTCTACGACGACGAGATCTTCGGCCCGGTGCTGTCCGTGGTCCGCGTGGCGAGCTACGACGACGGCCTCGCCCTGATCAACGCCAACCCCTACGGCAACGGCACCGCGCTGTTCACCAACGACGGCGGCGCCGCCCGCCGCTTCCAGCACGAGGTCGAGGTCGGCATGGTCGGCATCAACGTGCCCATCCCGGTGCCCGTCGCCTACTACTCCTTCGGCGGCTGGAAGTCCTCGCTCTTCGGCGACACCCACGCCTACGGCGAGGACGGCGTGAAATTCTTCACCCGCGGCAAGGCCGTCACCCAGCGCTGGCTCGACCCGTCACACGGCGGAATCAACCTCGGATTCCCCACCAACAGCTGAACCCCCGGCGGCGCGCGCGGCCCTGCCGGCCGCCCGCGCCGCCGCCGTACGCACCACCGCCTCCGCCGCCGCGACCGCCGACAGCAGCGCCGCCACCAGGCACCAGCTGGCCACGACGTCCAGCGGCCAGTGGTAGCCGTGCCACACCAGGGCCGCGCCCACCGCGGCGGCCAGCAGCACCGCCGCCGCGGCCACCGTCCGGCGCACCCACGTACGCCGGACGAAGGGCAGCACCAGCAGCGCCGCCGCACCGATCGCGACCGACGAGGTCGCCGTGTGCCCCGAGGGGAAGAAACCCGCGTAGCCGTTCGGCCCCAGGTGCACCTTGCCGGGGGCGGCCCTGCCCACCGCCGACTTCACACCGCCGACGACCAGCGGCACCGCCGCCATGGCCACGGCGGCGGTCAGCGGCGGCAGCCACCACAGCGGCCGGCCGCCCACCTTGCCGCGTACGCCGGCGTACAGCACCGCCGCCAGCAGCAGCGGCACCGCGATCTGCACATTGCCGAGGTCGGAGAGCGCCTGCGCCGTGCCGCTCAGCGCCGGACGCGCCGCCGAGGCGCGCTGGAACCAGCCGAGCACCGCCCAGTCCCGGTCCACCAGCGGCCCGTTGTCCGACACCTGCCAGGTGATCAGGACGAAAAGGGCGACGCCGGCACAGAAGGCCGCGGCGAGCGCGATCAGCGGCCGGACAGCAGAACGCCGCCCCGGAACAGGGGGGAGAGTTCCGGGGCGGCCATGACGATCGCCGTACCGCGCGTCCCGGGGGGTGTGGGACGAGCGGCGGACCGATCGGCGAGGTGTGCCGGGGCCACCATCGGACCCGGCGATTTCGTGCGCGAGGGCACTGCCGTGCCGGTGACGGGGAATCACCGGCCCGTTGTCACTCGTCGCCGACTCCTCCGGAGCCGGCCCCGAGCGGGGTGTTCTGGTGAAACCGTACGTCACGCCGAGGGACGCCGGGCGCCCGATCACCCCTCCGCCATCAGGCCCCCACACGTTCTTCACGAGCCCCGCTTCCTGCCGCACCTCATACCCCGGCGAAGGCCTCCTCGATGATGTCGAGACCCTCGTTCAACAGATCCTCCCCGATCACCAGCGGCGGCAGAAAGCGAAGCACGTTGCCGTACGTCCCACAGGTGAGCACCACCAAGCCATTTGCATGACACGCTTTGGCCACCGCGGTCGTCAGCGCCGGGTCCGGCTCCGTCGTTCCGGGCCGCACCAGCTCCACCGCGATCATGGCGCCGCGCCCGCGGACCTCGCCGATCGCCGGGTACTTCTCCTGCAGCGCCCGCAGCCGGGCCGTCATGACCTCGCCGATCCGCCGCGCCCGGGCGGGCAGGTCCAGCTTCTTCATCGTCTCGATCGCGCCCAGCGCCGCGGCGCAGGCCACCGGGTTGCCGCCGTAGGTGCCGCCCAGGCCGCCTGAGTGGGCCGCGTCCATGATCTCCGCCCGCCCGGTGACCGCGGCGAGCGGCAGGCCGCCCGCGATGCCCTTCGCGGTGGTCACCAGGTCCGGCACCACACCCTCGTCCTCGCACGCGAACCACTGCCCGGTCCTGCAGAAGCCGGTCTGGATCTCGTCCGCCACGAAGACGATCCCGTTGTCCTTGGCGAACTGCGCCATTCGGGGCAGGAAGCCCTTCGCCGGCTCGATGAAGCCGCCCTCGCCCGCGATCGGCTCGATCACGATCGCCGCGACGTGCTCGGCGCCGATCTGCTTGGTGATGATGTCGATCGCCTGCGCCGCGGCCTCCTCGGCCGCGTGCTCGGGGCCGGTCAGCCAGCGGTAGCCGTACGCCAGCGGCACCCGGTAGACCTCGGGCGCGAACGGGCCGAAGCCCTCCTTGTACGGCATGTTCTTCGCCGTCAGCGCCATCGTCAGGTTGGTGCGGCCGTGGTAGCCGTGGTCGAAGACCACGACCGCCGGGCGCTTGGTGTAGGCGCGGGCGATCTTCACCGCGTTCTCCACCGCCTCGGCGCCTGAGTTGAACAGCGCGGACTTCTTGGCGTGGTCGCCGGGGGTGAGCGCGTTCAGCTGCTCGGCGACCTCCACGTAGCCCTCGTAGGGCGTGATCATGAAGCAGGTGTGGGTGAAGTCGGCCAGCTGCTCGGTGGCCCGGCGCACCACCTCGGGCGCGCTGTTGCCCACCGACGTCACCGCGATGCCCGACCCGAAGTCGATCAGCCGGTTGCCGTCCACGTCCTCGACCACTCCGCCGCCGGCCCGCCGCACGAACACCGGCAGCGTCACCCCCACCCCGTCGGCGACCGCCGCGGACTTCCTGGCCAGCAGCTCCTGCGACTTCGGCCCCGGCACGGCGGTGACCAGCCTGCGCTCCTGCGGCAATTCGCTCATGACGGGCATTCTCCTCAAGCTGCTCGACAGCGCTCCATCCGGACGCCCCCCGAGGCTAGGCCGCCCCACCCGCCCCCCGC